>CBFGOB010000001.1:0-37631 GCA_965650215.1 uncultured bacterium
CGTGCGGGCATCTGGTTGCGATGATTGAGCGGGCGCGTGCCGCGGCAGTGGTTGGGCATGCGCCCGTGCTGCTGGGGTTGGAAATCCCAGAGGCTGCGGTCTCAGGCGGGGGAGTGGGGCGCATGGCCCTGTTTCGCATCGAGACATGGCCGGGCCGCGATGACCGGGTGATGCCGGCCGTGAGGCTGGGCCGCTGGGTTGAGATCGGTCGCGGGTTGGTGTTTTGTGCGGGTGAGCGGGACGGCTTGAGCAATCCGGTCGACGCCATGCCATGGCGGTTGGAGTCCTCCGGCAGTCCGGCCGGAGGTGTCGTGGCGAGGATCATGGTTTTTGATGGAACAGGCCGCTTGGTGTATCCGGAGGGTCGCTTGCCTGTGGCGCTCGGGCTCGCCGAGGGGCGTTATGTGGGAGGGCGCCCCATACTGCGCGGTAACGCGGACTCCGGCGCTGTGGCGGAGGATTGGATCCGTGTGGGTCGTCATGCGGGCCGTGCCCACTGGATCTCGAGATGAAAGCCCGCGCATGCAACAATCGGTCGGGTTCCCTGTTGTTGGAAACCGTGTTGGCGTTGGCGGTCATGGCCGTCATGGTGCCGGTGGCGATGATGGCCATCGGAAAGGCCTGCGACAGTGGACGGGAATTGCGGATCGAGACCTTGGGTCTGTGGACGGTGCCCGCCTGTCTCGTCGAGTGGAGTGCGGCTGGCGAGCCTGCGGCGCTGGCGCTGGCTGCGGACGGGACGGTGCTTGGTGGCGTGGACGAGTCGGACTTCGACCGTGGAATGTTCGAATTCGAGGGGCGGCGGGTGGCTTGTCTGTGCAGCATTGTGGACTTGGCCGGGGTGGCGGACGCATCCGGCCTGCGGCACCTCAGGATCCGTCTCGAATATCCTGCGGCAGCGGCCTCCGCAGAGCGGCGGCGGATGGAATTCCACACCCTGATCCGATGATGAGGAGCGGATGTTCGGGGTTTACCCTGTTGGAAGTGCTGGTCTGCATGGCGCTTGCGGCGATGATTCTGTTAGGTTGTGTGTCGTTGTGCGGTGATGCGGCGGAATCGTACGGGCGGATCGAGGCCGGCATGGGCATGGACCGCGAGGCCCGCGCGGTGGTGAGGCAGCTGATGGAGGATCTTTCGTCCGCCACGGACCTGCGTGAGTGCATGTTCGAGGAATCCGCGGAGGCCTGGCCTGCGGATCGGATCGGGTTCCACCTGCTGCAGGCCGAGTCCGGGCAGCCGGCCGGTGGATTTGCCGGTGACTTGTGTGCGGTCCGCTACGAGCTTCGCGAGGTTGCGCATGGCGGGCGCACCGAGCGCTGCCTTGTGCGGTCCTTGCATGACAGCGTGCGGACTTTCGGCGCCTTGGCTGAGGGTCGTGGAGATGACTTGTGGCGGATGGATGATGCGGATGCTGAGCCGCTGGCCTTTGGCGTGTTGGCCTTCGAGCTTACCCGCATGTGCAGGGATGGGGAGGGGCGGTGGCGGCGCTGGAGCGAGGAGGACTCCGCCGGTCCGCAGGCCTTGGAATGCCGGCTGGTGATCGCGAACCGGCAACTGGCGGCACGTCTTGCAGCTGCTGGAAATGGAGCGCGGACCCTTGTTAATTATGAGGTGGCCGGGAGTCATCCCGACATGAATGTTTATTGCTCGATCTTGGCAGTGGGAGGACAGGGGGATGATTGAAGCCCGAGGACGCGGAGGATTCCGGCCCGGCATCGTGATGCCGGTGGTGCTGGTGGTCATGGCGGCGCTGGTCTTGCTGGCCATGGCGGCACTTTCGATCACAGGCATCGAGCGGCAGACGAGCCGGCTTTGGATCGATCAAACGAGGGCAAAGCTTGCCGTGATGTCGGGGTGCGAGGAAGTGCAGGGTTTGATGCAGCGCGAAATGGCCAACGACGATTTCATCGTGCTGCAATCGGAGGCAGCGGTGGATGGCCCGCGTCTGTCCATGCCCCATGTTTTCGTGGCACGGCCGGTCCCGGACCGCGGGGGCATGGGGTGGCGTCATGTGCCCTTGTTCAGTTGGGATGCGGATTTTCCGCGGAGCGGGGATCCCGCTGCGCCCCTGATGGCATCTGAACCGGAAGCAGGTGGCCGTGCATGCTTCGACACTTTGCCCGGGTGGTCCGAGGCCAGACCGGCATGGCATCCGGTTTCCGATGGTCGTGGCCGGACGGCTGCCCGTTTTGCCTATTGGGTGGAGGACCTGCAGGGGCGCTTGGATCCGCGTCTTGCGGGCAACGATCGCGGCGAAAATGGCGGACACGTTCGGGATTGCGGGTCGATTGAAGCGGCCGGTGTTTTGTCCGAGTCCGGACCAGCGATGGATCAGGTGCCTCTCTATCCGTTGGATCCCAGGGCCTGCGATACCGATCAGCGCGAGGCGGTCCGCCGCCTGATCCGGCATCGTGACCGCTTGCGCTCACCCGAGTCGGCGGTGGCGGCGGCGTGGGAGGGTCGGGTGCCGGAGCGGCGGCAGGGAGTTTGGCAGGACCAGACGGCACAGGCAATGGAGCGGTCACTGGTGGTCGGGATCCGTTCCTATCAGGAACAGGCAAGGGTTCCTTATCTGGGCAGCATTGACGCCGGGTGCATGGGCAGGCCGAAGATGAACCTCAACCGTTTGCTGGCGATCGAAAGGGATCGGGCGGTTGTGGAGATGGCGCAGTGGATGAAGCGGGCCCTGCCGGAATTCGACACGCGCAAAGGCGGGTTTCCGGACGACTACCTCCGGAGCCTTGCGGCCAACACCCTTGACTATGCCGATCGGGACGACCTGCCGACCAGTGATGCGTCCGGCTATCTTGGGATCGATTCGTATCCGTTCCTCAGCGAGATCGTGCTGCACATCCATTTCCAGAAGTTGCAGCACGAGTCCGGCCGGTGGGTCTTGAAGTGGAGGTTGAGGCTGTTTGCCGAGTTGTGGAACATGAGCAACCGGGCGATATCCGGCGGGCAGGCGAGGGTCAGCTATGAAGTCAACCTGCGGCCCACGCCGATGGGAACCGGCGGGGTGATGCGTGCCTTCGATGATCCGAAGATCCTGTTGGATCCGCGGCAGAGCCAGCATGCGCTAGAGCGCGCAGGAAGTCTGTTCCTCAGCCCGCCGGTCGAGGTCGTGCTTCTGCCCGACGAGTATCGGTTCTATGAATTCGCCACGGTGGACTACACCTTGGATTGCGATCCGCAATTCGATGCATCGGGGGTGCCGGTGCCGGAGATCTTCGATTTGGCCGAACCCGAGTCGCAGTCGCGCGGGATGACATTGATGTGGAACGGGGTGCCGGTGCAGCGCGTTCCGAAAATATTGCGGGATCCTTACGGCTTGAGTGATTTCCGTACCGACAGGGCGCGCAAGGCCGCCAAGGCCTGCATTCCGGGCTTGAATTACGGCGGCTATGGCGAGTCGGTGAACAACCCCGGCGACCCGAGGATGGCAGCGCATCTGCGCGAGATCGCATTGGGGGAAAACGCCTATCCGGAAAACGTCAGCCCACACCGGCGCAACATCCGTCGGCGCAACATCTACGACAAGGATCCGAGTCCGCTGAAGTCGCGTCACTACGGTCGTGTGTTGCCATCGCAGTGGCCGGATGGCGGCCATGACTCGGCGGCGGGGGATTTCCTGGTCACGACCAGCGATGCGGCATTGCCGAACGATGAAAGCAAGTGGCCGCTCAGCGGGGTTCCGACGCCGTTGGCGGAAAACGCACCGCAGCGGATTTCGAACGCGGGGTGCTTCTCCAGTGTCACCGAGTTGGGGCGGATCTTTGATCCGATCCTATGGCAGCCTGCATATCCGGATCTGCCGGGGCAGCCGGGATCGGGTGCCGAGGACACGGCGACGCTCATTGGCCAGCCATACGGTCCGCGTTTGCCGACGATGCCCGGGAGGCGTCAGCGATGGCCCGAAGTGTCGGCGGCCTCGGTCCCGAGCGAGACCTGTGGCGGCGGCAACACGCTGAGGATCGGCAGGCCGGAGCATGGCAAGTTCGACCGCCCCGGATTGCGGGCGAGTGACTTGTTGGATTTGTTTCATGTCGGAGTTCCGGGGTCCGGCGACGCCCGCGATCGTGAAGGCGCGGTGGTCCACATCGAGGGTCGGGTGAATCTTAACACGGCAGGCCGCGACGTGCTGCGCTGTCTGGCGGCAGGACCTTTGGTCCGGGATCCGGGGTTGTGCCGGGTCATCGAATGGCAGCATGACACCCGCGGGCCGCTGCGGCCGGTGACAGGGCCGCTTGCGCTGGATGCGCCGACGGATCAGCAAGTGGCGGATCGGGTCGCCGATGCCATCATCCGCAGCCGTCCCTTCATCAGTCCGTCGCAGCTGCCGTTGGTGCGGACGGCCGACGGCAATCCGGTATTTGGCAATCCGGCGATGCATCCGGATGCGGAAAGCATCCAGTGGTCGGATGCGGCGGCCGAGGAGGTCTTTGCGCGGGTGCATGATGCGTCCACCGTGCGCTCGCGGAATTTCCGGGTATGGGTGGTGGGTCAGGCCTTGGGCGGCGCTGAGGATGCCCCCGAGGTGCTCGCCGAGTCGCGCCGGGTCTTCACCCTGTTTGTCGACCCCGGCGCAAGGCGCGCGGATGGGGGTATTGAGCCAAGAAATCAACGTGTTCGCATCCTTCATGAGAGATCGTTTTAAGCCATGGAAGTGGTTGCCCCTGTGTTGGGCCTGCACGGTGGTCATGGCCGCGCCGGAGCAGGGATGCCTGCGGATTGTCAATGCGGTCGGCCATGGGGAAGGGCCATTGAAGGTTGTGGTCGACGGCCGGCCACTGGAGGTCAACGGTTACGCGCCGGGCGATGTCACGGGCCGGATCCTTCTGCCCGCGGGAACCCATCAGCTGCGTTTCGAACGGGCCGGCGTCTGGGTCGGCAACGCGCGTGTGGCCTTGGCGGCCGGGCAGTCCTGGATCGTGATTCCCTACGTTGAGGGGGTTCCCGAGTGGCGGGGCAGCGGGCCAAAGTGCCGCATCAAGGTGTTCCGCATGGCATCGGAGGACGTCGGCGACCGGCGATGCGTGACCCTGCTTTCGCTGGTGGGTGGCGAGCCATTGCCCTTGAGGGTCCGCGATTTGGACCAGGGATGGGTGGTGCGGCCCTTGTCAGGTTTCGAACCCCGGCAGATCGAGATCATCCAGCTGAGGGGGTACCTGCCGGTGATGCTTGGTCGGCGGCGCATGGCTTCGATCCCCCTTGGTTCGGCCGGAAACCACATCGTGGTGTTTTACGATTCCGGTGACGGCAAGGTGGCTTCCCTCGGCTTCAAGGACCATCAACCGCGCCAGGACTGAAGCGGACGCGTTTGCCCTTGCCATGGATCGATGCCCGTAGGTAGATCGGCTTGCTTTGGGGCGATCGTGTCAAAGCCGAATGAAAAAGCCGTCGTGGCGGAATGGTAGACGCCACGGACTTAAAATCCGTTGAGGGGCAACCCTCGTGGGGGTTCGAGTCCCCCCGACGGCACTTTCATTCTTTTGGGCCGCAGCCGTGGCTTGCGCCGTTATTTTTTGGGTTCGTGTGGCAGGCTGATCTCGATCGCCTGCTGGTTGCGGATGACGCGCAGCGTGACCGGTCCCGCTCCCGCCTTTTGGAGGGCGGTCAGGAATTGGTCCGTGTTGCTGACCTTGGCCTGGTTCACCTGTTGGATGAGGTCGTTGTCCTTGAGTCCGTGGCGTGCGGCGTCCGATCCGACACGTACCCGGACCAGCTGCACCCCTCCATCCTCCTTGCTGACGCCGAAGGCGGAAAATTCCTCGCCCTGCAGGCTGTGAAGGGTGGCTCCCAGCCACACCTGGGATTTTTCGCCAAGCGGATTCATCACCCGATCGCCCTCGGCGCGCAGCGGCGGAATCACCGGCGTGCCAGCGCGTGCGCGCAGCGCGGGTTTTTTCACACCGAACTGGTCCATCGGGAAATTCCGGAAGCCGATCTGCAAGGCCGGCGATCCATCCTTCACGCGAAAGTCGCCGCGCGCGGGATCGGTGAACATCGGATTACCACTGCGTGAATCCGCATCACCGCCGGATTCCCGGCATTTCTTCAGGTCGCTATCGAAGACGAACAGGTTCTGGTCCGACGCCTTGGCCCAACCCGCTGGTTGGCCGGTGTGCTTGTGGGCCGCCATCACGATGTTGCCGGTGAACGAGTCACCGCTGGCATCGAACCACACATGCGGGTGGAAGCCATTGTTGATGAGGATGTTGTTGCTCGCCTTGCGGCCGTAGCCCTCGCGGAATTTCAGCCCGCCTGAGAGCATGAGGTTGTTGGTGATCTGATAGTTCGACGAGCCGTCGTCGAGGTCGATGTCCCAGCCGTGGTCACAGCGCCAGCGGCTGTCGCGGATGATGGTGGTTTCCATGGCATCGAGGTAGGGCAGCTTGGGATCCAGCTTCACTTCCGGTTCGGAAACGCCGCGATGGTTGCGATTCCAGAAGCGGTCGCGTCCCCAGGAGTTGAAGGATCCGTGGTCGTGGGTTTCGAGCACGGTGTCGAAGACGTCGCAGCGCTCGATGAGGTGTCCGCCCCAGGTGCCCTCGCTGATGTTGATGCCGGCACGGGCACAGTCGTGGATCGTGGTATCGCGCACGGCGATGCGGCGGGACATCGAGATCTGCACGCCGGCCGGTTGGCGCTCGACGCGGCCGATGCCCTGGATCAGGCAGTCCTCGACGGCGGAGTCGGCCGGATAGTTCTCCGTCTTCGGTCCGGGCGTGCGGTCGATTTTTTTCAAATCCTGTCCCTGGCCGTATTCAAACAGAGGATCGCGCACGGCGGCCGGATCGCCGACGAAGCAGACGCCGCTGGCTCCGGCATCATGGATGTGGCAACCCTTGATGAGTGCGCGGCGGTTGTAGTGGTTCACGAACACCGCATTGCCGCCGGGTTGGTCGAATTCGCAATCGAGGATGCGGATGTCCTCGGTGCCGGTGAGCGTGACGGCTCCTCCGCGGTAGATCGCCCAGTCGGAGCGTAGCAGCGGTTCGCGGGTTTCCATGAAGGTGCGCGCGGTGTGGCGGAAGGTGAGGCCTTGCAGGTGGATGAAGCGCACCGGTTTTTCCAAGGATCCACGGAACTCGACAAGGTGCGCGAGTTCGACGACCTCGACGGCTGCCCGGTTCGGATCGGTGTCCGCCTGCGGCTTGAAATACAGCGTGTTCGTGGCTGCGTTGTGGAACCACTCGCCTGGGGCGTCGAGTTCCTCGAAGATGTTTTCGACCATGCGGAACTTCCGGTGCATGCCCATCTGGCGGTTGTTCTGCCAGCCGCCTTCGTAGGCGAGCGAGCCGTCGGGTTTCTTGCCGGTGATCCGGTAGTGGTATCCGCCCCAGCGCTGCTTGTGCATCGCGTGGATGTATCCTCCGGCGGGGCTCGCCCAGCGTGCGGCGCGTTCGTTGGAAACCGCATCCTCCGCGTATCCCTGATAGGCGGCGGTCTTCAGCGCCGGATTGAAATCCGGGTAGCGGGCCATGTGCTGGCGGCGGCCGTCGATGAACAGCTGGTCGATCGCCATGCCTGCCGGGGTGCTGGCCATGACGATGCCGTCCCGCCAGGGTTTCCAGTCGAGCTGCAGTTTCCTGCCGCCGCTGAGCACCGCCTTGCCCTCATTCACCGCGCGCCATACGACCGGGTGCTCCTTGGTGCCCGAATCCTCGGGGAGAAAGACCAGGGTTTCGGGGAGGTAGTGGACGCCGTCCGCCAGATGGATCGTGACCGCTTCCTTTCCCGCCACCTTGCGCGCGGCGTCGCGTGCGGCTGTTGGAGTGGCGAATGGCGCGGCGGCGGATCCGGGGTTGGAATCCCTGCCTGCGGGAGACACGTGGAATTCCGCGGCTTGCGACGGCAGCAGCAGGAGGCCGATGGCGATGGCCGGCATGGAACCGGCGGTGCGCCGGCGTATGGGGGTGGGGATGGTCTGCATGGGTTGTTGGAATGGTGGTTGATGCTTCAAATGACAAAGGGCTGACAGGAGGTATGGCTCACATGCCGGGTGAATGGGTCATGGCTTCCAGTCCTGTTGAAATCAGTTCAATCCGTGGGACCAGTGGTTTGGGGTCGATGTTTCGGTTCATTTCGATTTTGAAGAAGCGGCTTTGCTGATGGTGATTTCCAGAACCTCTTCGGTTTTCAAGTCGAGCCACAGCACCAATTCGGTGGTGCCGACCTTGGTGACAAGTCCGGCGCGGAAATCCTTTCCGGCCACCGCCTCGCGTCCGTTCAAGGACACCTTCACCGGCCCTCCATTCCATCCGGCAATCACCAGCGCGGGATGGATGGCGGGGCGCTGCGGGCTGCAGTCCAGCCGGAAGCGCAGCAAGTCCCGGGCATCGTCCTTGCCCAGGGACACGCAGTAGGCCCGCTGCGTCGGGTCGTAGCGTGCGGCGGTGATGCCGTCCGGCACCTGCAGGTCCGGGGCTTGAAGCCAGGATTTCGCCAGTGGAATCAAGTCGCTTGCGGTGCCATCGGTCATGCCATGCAGCATGATCTTGGTCAGGTGCTGCTCGCCCTGTTCGTGAGGGGCCCAGTAGATGTGGGAAAGCGAGCTGTGCGACGGGCGGTCCGTCGCATATGCCCAGCGGCCGCCCGACTCGATCTGTGTGACCGGCCAGTGGTTCCACCATGGGAAGATCGAGCGCTCGGGTTTGATTTCCCTCGCATAGCTGTCGACCATGACGCCATCCGGCGCGACAATGACAAAGGGGCTGTGTGCGGCCTTGAGGTGGACGAGGTGGATGCTCGGCTCCGGGATATCCACCAGCCATGTGCGCCACGGATAGGATGGTTTTTCATGGCGCAGGTATGCGGGGTATTCGAGTTTCTGTCCGTAAACCTTTCCCGGCGGGGATTTTTCCCAGGAGTAGGTGATGCTTTGACCCTTCAGGTTCGCGAGGGTCAGCCCCTCGGGCCGGATGTTGTCGTGTGGGGCGGTGCCGGGCGGATTGATCACGAGCGATTCATGGTATTCGCGGAATCCGCCGTCCAAGGGTCCTTTCCCCGGGATGGCGAGCGGGTATTTCGACGAGACGGTAATCCTGCGGACTCCGACACCATCGGGATAGAGGGTGTAATGCTCATCCACCCAGTCACCCCATCCGGTTTCGGGGTCCACATGGGCATGGGCGTAGTCGGTATAGAGCGGTGCGTAGCGCCAATGCACGACGACGCGGGCAGGCGTGTTTTCGATGATGCGGACATGGGATGTGCGGCATTGCTTGTCCGCCATCGGTTCCGCGCTGCCTGCGCGTGAGTTTTCGCCGGTTTCGAAAAACGCGTTGGAATACCAGATTGCGTTGTCGGTCACCCAGCAGGGGATGTAGCTGGTGCCGCGCCAGAACACGAAGCGGTAGGGTGCGCGGTCGAAGCGCACGAGGACGTCCGGATTTTCGCCCACCGGCCAGTAATGCTCCCAGGCATCGGTGTAGCGCAAGCGGGTGCTGATGGCGCCGAAGTCTCCCGGGCCATCCGGACCGGAAGGCATGCGGGGTGGATTCAGTGGTCGCGCTCCGTCCGGGCGCTCCGCCTGATGGCGGGCGGCGATGGCGGCCGCGTCGAGAGCGCCGGCTTCGATCCGGACCTCATCGATCAAGCCATCGAGCGAGCACGGGATCAACTGTGGCTTCGCCGACTTCATGTCAGGCATTTGAACCGGCGAGTGCAGGATTTCCGGCGTGTGGTTGCGGCCGATCCGGAGATCCTGCTCCACCACTGGGATGAATGGTCCTTGGTTGGGCAGGGACGCGACTTCCTGACCGTTGACCCACAAGCGCATGCCGCTTTCCGGCGACCAAGTGCCTGCCAGATGGTTCCATTCATAGAGTGCCAGTTTCGTCTGCGAGCGGCACTCGAGCCACTTGCCGGATGCGGCCATCCACAAGCCGGGGTATCCTTCCGGGTGAAGGCCCAGGCGAAATCCTGCCTGCGCGTTCGAGCGGTGATCCACGACCGCGAGCATCGTCCATGGATATGCTTCCAGCGCCACCCATGCGCTGATCGTGAAGCCGCGGGAGAGGTCCGGAATCTGAGCCGCAGGGACATTGATCACGGTCCGGATGCCATCGAAACCCATGGCCCTGCCTTTCACTCCGGGTGGATGGGATGCATGGCCTTCGGATCGGGCGCCAGCCTGCGCGAGCGATGCCATGTCATCCATGGTCAAATGCAGGGAGTCAACCGCGTGTCCACCTTGGGCCAAAAGGCATGAGGCGATAGAAATGAGGATCAGCTTTCGGGAATCCATGCGCTTTCGGTGTCTGGGTTCAGGGGGTCCATTCGATGCGTTGTCCCGCTTTGGTGGAGTGGGATTGTTCTTTCCCCGCATGCCGGAGGACCAGCGGGCCGCCCAGATGGGAAAGAATGGTCGCGCGGGTGAGCGCCCCATCCTGCCACTCCATGTCGATTTCAAAGCCGCCGCGGGCGCGAAGTCCCTTCGCCGTGCCGTGGCTCCAGCCCTTGGGAAGTGCGGGCAGCAGGGTGACGCCGCCGTCGTGGCTTTGCAGCAGCATTTCGGCCACCGCCGCGCAGCCGCCGAAGTTGCCGTCGATCTGGAACGGCGGGTGCAGGCACATCAGGTTCGGGGCTCCGCGTCCGATGAGCATCGAGAGCAATTTGTCCGCGCGGTCGCCATCGTGGAGCCTTGCCCAGAAGTTCGCTTTCCACGCCATCGACCAACCGGTCGAGGCATCGCCCCGGCGCTCGAGCGAGCGGCGGGCGCCTTCCAACAAGCCCGGGGTATTGCGGTTGATCTCGTTCCCCGGATGCAGGCCCCAGAGGTGGGATACGTGGCGGTGATGGACTTCTGCTTCCTCGAAATCCTCCTGCCATTCCATGATGCGGCCGTCCTGTTTGAGTTTCGTGGGGGCGAGGCGCGCACGGGTTGCCTTGAGTTTCGCCGCGAATTCCCCGTCGTCACCGAGAATGGCCGCGGCCTCGGCGGTCGCATCGAACAAGCCGCGGATGATCTGCATGTCGTAGGTGGAGCCGGCGCAGAGCCAGGCCCTCACTCTCTTGCCGTCCTTGTTGGTGGTGAAATATTTGTTTTCAGGCGAACTTGAAGGCACGGTGACGAGGAATTTCGTTTTTGGATCCTCGATGAGCACGGCGGCACAGAATTCGGCGGCACCGCGCAGCAGCGGGTAATGTCTCTTCAGGAAATCCTTATCGCGGGTGAACTCGTAGTGGGTCCAGACGTGTTGGACGAGCCACGCGCCACAGGTTGGTCCGGCCGAGGCGGACAGATAGCTGGGCGAAGTTTCAAACCACGGGTTTTGGGTGTGGTAGGCGGCCCAGCCCGGCGCGTTGAAGTAAGCTTTTGCCGTGCGTGCCCCTTCCTTGGCCATGCCTTCGAGGAAGCGCATCAGCGGCAGGTGGCAGTCGGCGAGATTGGTCACTTCGGCGGGCCAGTAGTTCATCTGCAGATTGATGTTCGTGTGGAAGTCGCCGCGCCATGCGGTCGAGTATTCCTCGGCCCAGATCCCTTGGAGATTGGTTGGCCAGCGCGAGTCCGGGCGCGACCCCGAAACCATCAGGTGTCGGCCATACTGGAAATACAGGGCGGCCAGTGACGGATCGGGCGAGCGTTGGTTGAGCTTCACTCGCTCCGGTGTCGGCAGCGCGGCATTCGGGCCGGCCGGCAGCGTGACCGTGCAACGCTGCATGTAGGACCCGTGGTCGGCCACCGCCGCGGCACGCAAGGCCGCCGCGGACTTTTGCCGTGCGGCGGTCAGCCGTTCGCGGGTTTGCTTTTCAAATCCGGCATCTCCCAGGCTGGTTCCCGCCGAGACGATCAGCAGCGCTTCGTCCGCGCCTTCGATGCTGATGCCTTGGTCGCTGGTGCTGGTTTTCCCACCAATGCTTTCCGCGCCTAACAGCGCGAGGATCCGCGTGCCTTCTCCGCCGCCACCGGGTTTGTTGAAGGGAAGCTGGCCGATGAGCGCATGCTGGTCTTTTTGCGCTTTGGCCGTGGCGTCCTGCTTGCGCGAAAGCGCGGCGCTGAATGTCAGTTTTTCCGTTCCTGTCGCCTTGAGGTGGACGACGATGACCTCGTCGGGTTTCGATACGAAGACTTCCCGTTTCTGGCCGGATCGATTCTGTTGGAAGATCGTCGTCGAGACCCCCTGCATCAGGTTCAGGTCACGGCGGTAACCGCTTGCCGCGCCATCACCGCCTTTTGGAAAGCGGATGGTCAGGTCGCCGAGAATCTGATAACAGCCGAATTGATCGGCATCCCACCAGCCCTTGATTCCGGCGGGATACTGGAAGTTTTGTTTCAGCAGGGCTTCGGTGCCGGTGAGATCGCCGGAAAACAACTTCGCGCGCACTTCGGGCAGGCACTTCCAGGCGTCGTAATGGTTTGGATCATAGGGTCCGCCGGACCAGACCGACGACTCGTTGAGCACGATGCGCCATTCATCGATACCGCCGAAATCCATCGCGCCGAGGCGGCCGTTGCCGACAGGACAGGAGCTGTGGAAACTTTTGGCGGGTTCGGTGAACCACACACTCATGGGCTCCGCGGGGGCATCCACAGCGCATGCGAGGGAGGAGCCAAGGACCAAGGAGCACAGCCCCATGTGGAGTCGGTGCATCGTGTCTTTCAACCGATGGTGGCTCCGGACATCGCCGGATCGGCGGGTCATGGGGATGGAGGCAAGGACGGAGGGTCGCATATCGGTTGTTGAGTGATGGGGCTTGTGAGGGGTTCACTCCTGCGGCACGAATGCCAGATCGGTGAGCATGAGGTCGGGGCCGTGGAGGGTTGTGGCTTCGATGGTGACCTGGCCATCGTTGGTATGTTCGCGGATGACAGGAAAGCGGATCCATTGGGCCTTGTCGAGATCGGGCAGGTTCAGGGTTTCTCCCTCGATCTGCACAGTGCCCCGGCGTCCCTTGCGGTCCGCATCGTGGAACCGGAGATGCAGGGTGCCCGGCACTCCGGCGCGGAGCTGGAGGACGACACGCAGTCGCTTGCCGAACCATGCGGAACCGGAACCATCGCGACGCGCGCCATCGCCCTCCACGGTGTAGTGGACGCCCTCGGCGCGCGTCAGGATGTGATCGTCCTCGGCACGCAGCGGTTGTGCTTTCCCGAGTGCCGCCAGCCGTCCGGCAGCGCGCACGTAGAGATCGGCGGACGAGAACCCTTCCGGCAGCGCGGCGAGCGCACCGGCAGTGGCGGGGAAAAGGGCGTCGAGCGCTTCCCAGGAGAGGTTGAGCGCGGGGGCGAAGGCATCGCCGGCGGCATAGTCGAGCAGACTGCGTCGCAGCCCTGCGACTTCCGGATGGCGCGCGGCGCGATCCGCCGCCAGCGAGTATCCGGAAACCAGCAGCATGCCCGTGCCCGCGCGGCATTCGAAAATGGATCCCAGCTTGCGGTTGAGATGGAAGTCATCCACCGGCTGGGCGATGGGTTTCCAGTCATCCGGAACCAATCGTGTTAGATCGAAGGCCTTGGCGCCGGCGCAGATGTCGTGCCACAGCCAATCATTGAAAGCGGGGGTCGGGAAACCGGAGAAAGCCGGGTGCCCGTTGCGCACGACTAGCCCCATGGTTTGCGACTGTTGGCCTGGAAATAGTGGCGACGACCAGAAGAGCGGACGCCATGACGCCAGCGCGGTCGCTCCTGAGGCGCCCACGCGGTCGGTGAAAAACACCACGCGTCGGCCGGCAAGCAGCGCGGACTTGGCGGACTGCCAGTTGTCGGTGATCAGGACATTCGGCGGAATCGCGCCGCT
The DNA here is from genome assembly GCA_965650215.1 of uncultured bacterium. GTDB lineage: Bacteria > Verrucomicrobiota > Verrucomicrobiia > Verrucomicrobiales > Akkermansiaceae > Luteolibacter. Next base: position 13,743 of record CBFGOB010000001.1, read on the forward strand.
CGATGCGGCCGGAAAAACCCAGAGGGGATAGCTATTGCGGATGTCTTGTCGTTCGATGGACTCAAGCGTCATCCGGAGTTCGGTGGGAGCGGCCATGCCGGCGAGTCCGGTGCGGATGTCACCCGCGCGGCCGACCATGCCGGGGTGCAGCGTCACGGCGGGCAGGGTGCCGCTGGCCAGTTCGCGCCCGTCCAGGGTCGCAAGCGTCCAGCGCAGCGTCAGTTCGAATTTTTCCTCCTGTCCCGAATGGTGGATGAGCGCGGCGGCCTCGAGAGTTTCGTCATTCCTCCAAACGCGCTTCCCGATTTCTAACAATGGCACGGTTGGCGCGCACCACTGGCGGAAGTCGGCGGGGCTGGTGACTCCCTTGTTGTTGTAAAAGACATCGCGCCAGCCGACCAGCGCCTCGCCCTGACCGGGAAAGTCCTGCATCGAAAGCAGTTGGAATCCGGCGCATGAAGGCGTGCGCAGGAAACCTTCGATTTCCTCGCGGTTGAGCAAGCGGTTGAGGGCGCCTGAGGCGGCGCTCAAAGCGGCCGCATCGTCGAGAATGCCATGGGCGTGTGCCTTTTCGCGCATTGCGGCGAGGCGGAATGGCTTGAGGGGTCCGGTGAATTTCACGAGCTCCGCCCAATCCGGATAGACCGGTATCTGCCCGGTTTCGTGGGCGATCAGCGGGACTTTGGCGGACGCGTAGGCGGTCTCATAATTCCAGCATGTGTTGGCGCTGGTCCGGCCGCGGATTTCGCCATGCCCTGGAATGCGCGGCGTGGCATTGTAATCGCATTGCGCGGAGATCGCGCGGGCGGTGGACGCGGCATAGAAGCGTCTGGGGTCATGGGCGCGCGCCTCGGCGATCCACTGTCCAAGGACGTCGATATCCGCGCTACCCAACTCATTGCCGATGCAGAACAGGACAAAGGACGGATGATTCCCGTAGGCATCGATGATGCGGCGGATTTCCGCGCGTGCGAACCCATCGGTGCTTCGGTCGTTCCTTCCGAGCCCCTGGGGATGGCTTGCGGTCTCCATTTCCGGCCGCTTGTTCGGCCTCGACATCCAGCGGTCGATCCAGAACGGCGCCTCGACCTGCAGGTAAATGCCCAGCTCGTCGGCAGCCTCGAAGGCGGCGCGCGGCGGACACCAGGAGTGGAAGCGCGCATGGTTCAGGTTGTGCTCCCGGTAGATTTTCCAAATGCGGCGCCAGCTGTCGATGTCGGTCGGTGGGTGGCCGGTGAGCGGGAACGCCGCGCACTCCAGGTTGCCGCGGAAGAATGCCGGTTGGCCATTGATCGCGATGCGCTGACCGCTGCGGGTGATGCTGCGGAACCCGACGCGTTCGCGCAGCGGGGCGGCATCCGCGCACGACGCATCCGAGCGGATTTCGATCTGGTAGAGTGGCTGGTCAAACTCGCTCCACCGCCGGGGAGTGGTGGCGAGCGGCAAGGTGACCTGATGGGTTTTCGCGCCGGCCTCGGCCTGCCAGCTGACATGCGACACTTCGTGTCCCTCGGGATCGGTCACGCGGATCGTGCCGCTGGCGCGGCTGCCGTCGGCGGTCGGTTCCAGGCCCAGTTCGGCGCGCAATTGCTGGGTTTCCGCATCCGGAAAGATCCGGGCAGCCATTGCCTCGCCTGGGGAGAAGGCGCGCAGTGCGATTTTGCCGACCGCGCCATTCCATATTCCCTGCATCTGGTCGCCGTAGGCGTGGCCTTTGTCGCCGATCGGGTGGATCATGCGGTTGTCGATGCGCAGGGTGATGCGGCACGGGCCGGTCTCGATGCCGGTGCCCACGCGGCCCAGCGCATGCACGTGCGGCACGCAGAGCGAATCCGCGGGTGCGGACAGCTCCCGTCCATTGAGCCAGACGCGGCTCTGCCACATCACGCGCTCCAGCACGAGTTCGACGCGGCGTCCACGCCAGGATTCGGGGATGTTGATTTCGCGCTGATACCAAGCCGGGCCGACCCAGTCGAATTCGCGTGTCAGGTATAGTTCTCCATCCGGAGCTTCGGTCCGGCGTGTGCCTTTGCCTGCCAGACCGGTGGTGCCCGGCAGACCGATGGTGTCCGCAAATGCATCCGGCGAGTTCCACCAGGCGGAGGCGAGTCCCTTGTCACCGGCATCCATGGCAAAGCGCCAGGTTCCGCAGAGCGGGATTTCCTCAGCCGCCGCGAGAGGGGAGAGCAGCGCTGCGCACAGGATCGGCAAAGCCATGGCCAAGGAAGCATTTCGCATGGGCTTGGGGGTGGAGCTGCGTGAATTCATTGGCGCGGCCGGATACCGGTGTGGGCGAGTTTTCTTGAATCGATGGTGCTGTCAAAGTTTCCACGGCCCACGCATCTCGTAGCTGAGATGCTTGTTGGCTTCGTCGTCGTTGAAGCGTTCGGTCTTTGGATCCCAGACAAGCTTGCGACCGAGTTTAAGGCAGATGCCGGCGGCGAGGCAGAGGCTGGTGGCGCGATGCGCGACGCTGATTGGCGCGATCGTCTCCTTGCGCGATTTGCAACACTCGATGAAGTTTGTCTCGTGCTGGCGGGATTGACCGAGCCGAACCGGAAGGTCTTCAATCGGAGTGCGGAGCAGGTCGCGATTGCTGGATTTCATCGTTTGCCGGCAGAACAGCCAGTCCTTGTCGCCATGAAACTTCACGCCATGAGGATTGCGGCCGGTGTCGGTCATGGTGATGCGGCTGCCATCCTGCCAAGTGAATTGCAGTTCGTAGGTGAGCACGGTGTCAAACAAGCCGGACCTTGGATAAACGCCTTTTCCCTCGATGGCGACAGGCCCGTGTTCCTCGGTGATGCCCAGTCCCCACAGGGCGAGGTCCATGTCATGGACGCCAAAACCCGAGACCCATCCGGCTTTTGAGTAGTCGCTGATGAAATACCAGGCAGCCTGGTTTTTGAACGCCGCGCTGCGCATGTGGCGCCATGGCGTATAGGGTCTTTCCGGAGCAGGCCCTTGGAACAAATCCCAATCGAGCCAATCCGGCACGGGTTCGGGTGGGTGGTCGCCGGTAGCGAACCCGGGTGGCGAACCGATGGTGACCTGACGGACCTCGCCGATCACCTTGTTGCGGACCATCGTGCAGACCTTGTGATTGGCGATGCTCGAGCGCAGCTGGGTGCCGTGCTGGAAGATCCGGTCGCTCTTGTGAATCACGTCCACCAGCGCGCGGCCCTCGGCGATGGTGTTGGACAGGGGTTTTTCGCAATAGACGTCCTTGCCGGACTCGATGGCGGCCTTGGCCTGCAGCACGTGCCAGTGGTCGGGGCTGGCGATGAGCACGGCATCGATGTCATCGCGGGCGAGCAATTCGCGGAAGTCACGGTAGCGCCGTTCGGCGGGAATCTGGGCAAGTTCTCCCGCCTCGTTCAGATGATTGCGGTTCACGTCGCAGACAGCGGTTACCCGGGCAGCCTTGCAGGACATGAAATTGCGGATGCCTCCCATCGCCTTGTTGCCCGTTCCGATCACGCCGACGCTGATCTTGTTGGATGGGGCATCCCCGCCAAACAACCGGGATGGCAGGATCATCGGCGCGGCGATGGCGGCGGCTCCGGTCTTGAGAAAACGGCGGCGGGTGGTGCTGCTCGCCTGGTTCATGGCCTTTGCCTTTCCTGATAGATCTGATGCTGGTTGCGGAGTTCTTTTTCGGAAGGTGCCGCGCCCTGGCGGATCCAGAAGCGGTATTGCAGGGTGAGCGGCCGGGCTTTCTCCAGGGCATGGCGGGTTTTGGCGTGCGGAAAGGCCGGCTGGAACCAGGATAGTTCCGGATACTGGATATGGTCCGCCGGGTAACCCGGATTCGTGGATTTCTCGAACACGGTGAGCGACATCGGCGTGGAGCTGCCCTGCCAGCGGCCAGCCGCCAAGTGCCAGGCGACGCGCGACGGGGTGTTTTCGGGATCGGCGTGGTGGAGCAGTTGCGTCCCCTCGATTTTCGGCATGCGGATGTTGAGGCCGCCGTATTGGGTGGTGCCCCGGCGGGCAAGCGTGACGCCATCCTCCAACGCTTCGAAGCGCAGGGTGAGATCGATCCAACGACCATGCGCTCCGGACTGCCATGCGCGGATGATGGCTGTTTCCCGCACGACCGGCGTCTTGTCCTCCCACATCCAGCGGTTCAGAGCCTCGATTTCGACCCAAGCTTCGCCGCTGCGCGTTTCCATCTTGCCACTTGGCCGTGCCCAGACCCGCTGGAGGGCGTGCAAGTCGCCGGTTTCGCCCATGTATCCCACTTCCGGCCATGCCCAGTAAATGCCGCGATGATGCGGATGGTCCGGATTCCAGTCCGAAGTCAGGGGCATGCCGTCCAGATCACACAAGGGATGGATGTAGTTGCTGCGGGCTAGGGCGTATTTACCGTGTTTTTTCGAGCCGGAAAAATCCGCCGGGACAGGGACGTTCCTGTAGTGATAGACGAGCACCGTTTTGCCTGCCTCGGTGATGGTCATCCGCCCGCTTGCTTCGTCGTATGTGGCGCGCGGCGCATCCGCGGCACGTGCCACCGCCGCGAGGGTCAGCAGCACGGCGCCAAAGACCGGCAAAGCCATGGCCAAGCGATCGTGCCGCATGGGCTTGGACATGGCGATGCTTGGATTCATTGGCGCGGCCAGTCGTCGGTGCGGAAGGGAGTGGCGGGGAGGCCCGCTTGGTTGACGAGGTTGACCCATGGCGTGTTGCTGAAGGCATAACGGCAGGCGACCGGAGACTCGACCGCTTCCGCGCGCAATTCAACGGTCGTTCCCTTGATCAGCGCTTGCGCGGGATGCCATTGGCGGTCGGCTCCGGCCAGCCAGAATCCGGCAGGTGCCTTGCCATCCTTGGTCGACAGGCCGTCGGCATGATCGAACATGATGGTGACCTTCGGGCCATCGATCCGGTGTTTTGAAAAGACGGGTCCGCGTGCGGCGACCGGATCCTGATAGATGTCGTTGCGGGCGATGCGTGCCAAGCGATCGGCGATCGGCGCCTTGTCCGCCGGGTGGATGTTCTTCGGATCGCCGAGGTCGATGGTGTTGACCAGGGCGGCGTGGGGAATGGCGAGCCCCTTGGTCTGGGCTTCGCGGAACCAGGCCCAGGAGCCGGGATCGGCCACTCCCTTGTCCTCGCCGTATCCGGGAAGCATCACGCCGAGCACCTGGAGGTCCTCGCGCTGCCAGCGTTTGCGCAGTTCGCGGACCCAGGCCGGAAGGCTGGCGGCGTAGAGCTCGGGTTGGGCGCTGTTCGCTTCGCCCTGGTACCAGACGATGCCGCGGCAGCCGTAGGGGATGAGCGGGTGGAACATCGCGTTGTAGACGATGTTCGGTTGCCTGCGCACGAAGCTCATGCCGTCGCGGATGCCCATCTTCATGGCTTTCTCCACCCGTTCCCGGGCGGATTGCGACTTCTGGAAGTCATCCATGATCTTCTTGAAATGCGGCAGTTCCGCCGTCAGTTCGATGGGCATCCAGCCTTCGATGAACGAGCTTCCCCAGCAGGTGACGATCGCCGCCACCGGGACGTTCAGCGATTTCTGCAGGTGGTAACTGAAGCCGAAGGCCACCGCGCTGCCGGGCAGGTCGGTGGACCATTGGCCGGCGCAGGCATCGGTGGGCCCGAAGGACGCGTTGGGTGGCACCTCGTAGCTGCGGATCGGCAGACCGGCGGACGCGTCCGCGAGCTTGGCGAGGTCGGCATCGCCGCCCCAGTTGTAGCGGGCCTTGGATTTCGTGCCCCAGCCGTATTGCATGTTCGACTGGCCCGAGCAGATCCAGACCTCGCCGACCAGCACGTCCTGGAATTCCTTGCGGCTTCCTTTGGATTCGATCGTCATGACGCGTCCTTCCGCCGAGGCTGGCATGGCGGGAAGCCGGAGCATCCATTTGCCATCCGCGCCCGTGATGGCTTGCGCTTCCTTTCCGGCGAAGCGGGCGGTGACCGTATCGCCGGGATCGGCCTTGCCCCAGACGGGCACCGCCAGTTCACGTTGCAGGACCATGTGGTCGCCGAACATCGGGGAGACCTGGAGTTCGGCCTGGGCCAGCGTGATCAGAGGCAGGATGGCACAGGCGAGGATGGGGACTTGGTGTTTCATGGGTGCCGGGGCAATTATCTGTTAGAGTTGGTTTTGGGCAGTGGGTTGACCGCGATTTCATCGAGGAACAGCGATGCGTTGCCGAGGTGGAAGGTCAGTTTGATGAACCGCACTTCAGGGCGGCCGATGTCGAAGAACAGCAGGCACGCCTGCGGGCCCGCCATGTCGGGGTCCTTGCGTTTCGGCTGGAGGGTGAAGCCGTTGTTCCGATGGGTCGCCAGCACCTCATAGTGCTGGCCGTCCTTCGAGGTGGCGAGATCCGCCTTGGCGGGAAAGCCGATGCCATCCGCTTCGTGGAGCAGCAGATTGGCGGCGATGGCCGCCACGTCCTGCGGCTTGTCCAGATCCACCACCAGCTCCACGGTTTTGGCCGAGGGCTTGAAAGCGACCCAACCCTTGCCTTTCGGGTCGTTTCCGCTGTAGGTGCCGTCAGTCAGTGCCGCGAGTGCGGCGGGTCCGGCCTCGGGCGTGGTGCCGCTGCTGCGTTTCCCAATTGCCGCGTGGGTCGAGATCTCGGTCGCGGTGTTGAAGAAGTGGGCGTTGAAGATGGTTTCATCGGGCTTCAGCTGGGGATCGATCAGCTTGCAGGCGGCACGGGCAAAGCGCTGCCCGAGCGTCCGGTAGCCGGCATTCGGAAAGTGTTCGCCGTTGGCTTCATAGACGCTCCATGGGTTGATGCCCGCATTGAGATCGTCCGTATCGACCCAGGCACCGTTGGCGTTTTCCTCGCCGAGTTTGACCTGGGCCTCGCGCACCGCTTGCTTGCCTGGCGAATGTTTGCCATTCGGCCGGTGGTCGTTGATGCGGCCCAGCACGAAGCGGATGTCATCGCGGTTCAGGTCGGCCTTGAGCTGGTCGATGATGCCGAGGAAGCTTTTCCCGTACACCGCCCCCCATCCGGCGCTGCCGTCCGCCTCGCCCTGCATCCAGATGAAGGTGACGCTGGAGAACTTCCGGTCGCCGGCCTTTTTGCGCACGTTCTCCATCAGCTTGTCGTAGAGCACCCCGTTCTTTTCCCCCTCCTTGAGTTGGAAAGCGTCACCTTCCGGCGGGGTCCACTTCTTGTACCACTGCCGGATCGGCTGGCTCGGATGCGAGTGGGTGACGACCGTGACCTGATCCTTGCCGAAGACCTTGGCCACCGCTTCTTCAAACGACTGCGGCAGCGGGTGCCGCATGTTCGATTGTCCGGAGAGGATGAAGAGGTGTCCGGAAGCGCCGGTGTCCGATGGCGCAGCGGGCAAGCCACCGGCAAGCGCGAGGCTGCCCAGGACTCCGGCGAGCTTGCGTTGCAGTTTCATGATGGATTTCAGTTGGATGGCTTGTTCCGCCCCTGGAGTTCGAGCATCGCCTTGCCGCAAGCCTCGCCGATTTCGAGGAAGGATTCGGCGTTCGAGTGATAGACGGTGGCATATCCTCCAGGAGATTGGTTGGGTGCGCGGAAGAAGGGCTTCGTATCGACGCTTTTCACATTGCCGGAAAATTCCGGGTGTTTCGCCGCATCGCCCACCGCCATCTGCGCGGCGTGGATCTTGCCATCGTCAAATGCCACCGCTCCCACGACCACCGGCAGCTCCGGTGCCTTGAGGTCGCGGCGCAGGTCGCGGATCAGGTTGGCGAGGTTCTTTTCGTAAGCCGCCTTGTGGGCGGGCGACTGGCTGTCGGAGATCCCGTGGAACCACAGCATGCCGGCAATCTCGTAGCCTTGATTCTTGTAGCCGGGAAGGAAGCGCGGCAGCTGGGCGAGCGAATCGTTCACCGCGTTGACCAGTTCCAGGTATTCCTGACCGCTCTGCAGATAGGTCTTGAGGTCCAGCCAGCGGTCGATCTGTTCCAGCCCGTTCCAGGTGTCTTCGGCATTGCCGGGGTTTTTGAAAACCGCGGCCTTGCCGTCGAAATGCTGCATGACCCTGCCTTGGTAGCCGCCGGTGATCGAGTCGCCGATCAAGAGCACGCGCGGCAGCGGCTTGGTGGTTTTGGTGCGGGAGGCAAGCGCGCCTTCGATGGTTTGGATTACCTGGGGCGCGAGGTTGCCGACGTCATGGACGTTGTTGCTTTTGGCGGCTCCCTGACGGCGGGTTTCGGCGTTGAGGTCGTTGATGATCACCCCGTTTTCCTTCATCACCTTTTCCGCCACCCGGTTGAAGGCGTCCTCGTCCGCATTCAACCTGCCGGGTTCGCCCGGCCATACCGGAGTCACCGATCCCCAGATGAGGGTCGCGCCGGTCTTCTTCATCTTGCCAACCAGCACGCGCAGGTTCTTCTCGAAATCCTCGACCGAGGTGATGTTGTGGCCGGAGAAGTATTTCGAGGTCGAATCGCGGTAGGTCGCATCCCAGACGCCGTGGTTGAAGTGGATGACATCCCAGGTGCCGGACAGGTCGGGATCTCCACCGCTCGATGGCGGCATGTAGTCGTGCCCGAGGGATCGGGCGTCGCCGGGAAACCAGATCGTGTTGGTAGTTGCGAAGCGCAGCAGGAACACCGGCTCGTCGAAATGGTCGCCCAGGGTCTTGCCCAGGGTGAGGGCGGGGCCGACGCCTTGCGCCAGCTGCAGGGGGGTGCCCGGCGCGCGCGTGTTGTTGTAAATCGGATGGGCGTCGTAGAGTGTCACGTCGTCGCGTTTCATGTCCTTGAGGAACGCGTATTGCGGCTTCTCGGCCATCAGCGTCTCCAAGGTGCCGGGGAGTCCGACCTGCGGCACGCGGATGTCCTGTCCCGGCTTGCGGAAGAAGACCGTGCGGAACGTGTGGCGTTTCCCCTTTTCGAGGGTCAATGGGCTGACGCGCGCCTTTGCCTGGCCGGGCTCGCGCCGCCAGACCTCCTTGCCGTCGACAGTGGTGAGGTTGAAGGCCGCCTCTCCATCCGCGATATGGATTTCGTATTGGCCCGACTTGGGCACGGTGAGGTATCCCCGCAGCACCGTGGTGTAGCCTTCCTTGGACGCCAGTTCCGGCAGCAGGGCGAAGGGCTTGGGTTTCCTCTTGGCCGCCTGGTTTTCGCCGAGGCCAACAAGGCCGGTCCATTCCGGCGTGAGTTTGTCATAGTCCGTGCCGGCCTGGTAAGCACCTGTATAGACCGCGGCGTTCACATGGCGTCCGGCTTCGTCCTTCGCTGGTTTTTCATTCGGGTAGAACACCGCGTCCCGGCCCTCGGTGCGGCCGGAGATTGCGCCGGGGTCGAGGCAGTTCCCGTCGCCGGCGAGAATGAACACTTTCACCGGCTGGTCGGATCCGGCGGCAGGCAGGCCAAAAGCCGGGATCAAGCCAAACGCGGCGATCGGCAGAAGAGAGAGCGGTCGTGCATGATTCCAAGGCATGCGCGGCATACGTGGCGGGAAGTGGCCATGTTGCTTGCGGATGTAGGCTCTTTGCATGGAAACTATCCCTTTAACAAGACACTTGTCGTTCATGCGCGGACTCTTGAGGCTCGGTTCAGTGTGGCGGTGATGTCCTGTGGGCCTGGGTTGACCGTGGTGGCGCTGAAGGTTTGGTTTTGGGAAGAGGAATTGGAGATCGGATGATCGTGACTTGGGGATCGCGGTCTTGGTTTGAGTTCGTCACTTGAAACCATGGATTCTGCGGATTTTGGGGTGAGTGCAACGAATCATCAGGATCCGAATCATGATCTCCGTTGAATCCGTCACTATTCAGGCAATCCGTGGTTCAAAAAACGTTCGCACTTCAGTTCGGCTTCTGGATTCAGGCTTGGGCACGCGATGGAAATGCAATCTCCCGATCTCCCAATTCCTTATTGGGGTGGATCGCCAACTCGAGTCATGGGGATCAGGGTGACGGGGCCGAGCAGGCCGGAGGCTTCGATCGGCCATGACGAGGCGTCGAATCGCTTGTAGTGGTGGTCGACGAAGTTGATGTCGTGGAACTTTTTCCACGCGATCTTGCGCTGATCGAGATCGCGGATGCGGTTGGCGGAGAGGTTGGTGACCTCGATCTCGATCGTGTTCCCGCCCTCCCGCAGGAATTCGGTGACGTCCAGGCGGAAGGGATGGGCGATGAGCATGCCGGCGGGTTTGCCGTTGATGCGGATGCGCGCGCTTTCGCGGACCTCGCCGAGGTCGAGGATCCAGCGGGTCGTGGACTTTGCGGGGGCATTGAGGGTGGTCGAGTAGTTGGCCGTGCCGGCGAAGCGTTTGGCTTCGGGGTCGGCGGATTCCGTCCACGAGCCAAGTGTGGTAACGCTGGCCGCTGCGGGCAGGACCGGGCCGCCTTCGAGGAAGCGGATGGCCCACGGTCCCGACACCGCGAGGGCTTCGCCCGCCGGTTGCAGCATGGGCCAGAAGGCTTCGTTGCCCTCCTCGTGTTCCCGGACGCGGAGAATGCGGGACTCGCCCGGCTGGATTTGCAGATGGACGGAGGTGATTGCGTTTTGGGTCCGCGTGTGAGCCTTGCCGAGGGCGCCGGTCATCGGATCCATGAGAACGGCGGACTTGCAAGGCGCGGTGATCGCTATCCATTCGTCCACGGGGTTTGCCGACTGGTTGGCGATGAAGTACAGAACCTCACCTGGAAGTTTGCGGCGGATGCATCGGAGCCCGTGGTCCGCCATCGCTTCGCGGGAGATCCCTGTTTTTGCCATCAGGTCGGCGAGATCGTCGCCGAGCAGGATGCGTCCTTGGCCAAGCGGGGCGATGCCATCCGAAAATTCCAGGCCGTCTAGCAGCATTTTCAGCTGCTGCTCCCGTTCGTTGTGCTTGTGCCAGCCGGGCACGTTTTGCGGCAGGTGTTTCCAGATCACGATGCTGGCACCGGCATCGGCGAGTCCGATCAGGTGGCGCACGGTCCCGATGTTCATGAACTGCGCTGCGGGGACCACGATGGTTTGGTAGGTGCTGCCGCCTTGGGTGATGAGCTGTTGGTTTTGAAAGCGGGTTTGTTCAAGCTGCGAGTCCGAAATGAAGTCGAAGCTGTGGCCCTGTTGCATCAGCCATCGGCCGGCCTCGCCACAGGCCAGGTCTTCGATCCATGAGGGGCGATGCACCGAGAAGCGTGTTTCGTTTTTTCCGCCGCTCATCCAAAGATCATACACCGGCCAATAGAGCAGGATGTCGTGGTGTGCTTGCCCTTGCTGGAGGACGCTTTGGCAGCGGGTGAGGTAGGCGTTGAGTGCCGGGATGTCGCGGAAGATGGAGTTGCGTGCGTTCACCTGGGTGGAGGCATAGAACAACCAGCCCGGCCACTCGGTTTTCTCCGGCGAATAGCAGGTGCCGTGATAATAGATGCCGTTGATCCCGCAGAGCAGCAGCCGGTCCGCCTCGGGTTTGAGGTGGGAAAGCGCGGTGTGGAAGTGGTTTCTCAGCCAGGTGAAGCTTTCCGAGATCACGAGGTTCCGCCCGGCCACGTGGGCGGCGGAGGAGGCGAAGCGGTGGACCATCTCGCTGTGCGGCTGGTCGAGGGATGAATGCGGGTCGCGCCGATAGCCGGGGATGTTGAAGTGGTTGGCCCCGAAGACTTCGGTTTCCGGAATGCTGGCCGCCGCATACATGTCGAGCAGGTTGGCGGGTGCGCCGTGGGCCTGCATGCGAAGTCCGCTGCCGCGCTCCTCGCTCCAGCCCGCGATGTGTCCCACGCATTCCAACAACAGATCCGAGAGGGTTTCGCGGTAGTCGCAGAGGACGCGACGGACTTCTTCGGGATCGCCAGTGCCAGCGAGGGCGGCGGCGTGGGCGTGGATGTCGTAGCCGCGCGATTGTTCGAAGCGCAGCGGCAGTTCGGGGGCCCAGTTGCCGGGATTCTCGAAGGAGTCGTAGTAGAAGGCCCGCGGTGGCAGTCCCTTGCCTTCGCGGAAGCGATCGGCCAGCCAATCGAAGTGGAATTTCACCGCCGCCGGGGAATACGGGTTGATGCACAAGCCTGCGCCGCCGGGACCGGGGCGCTTCACGCGGTCGCGGCGGACGAGGACCTCGATTTTTCCATCCTTCACGGCAAACGAGCGCTCGGAATGTTCCGGGGTGACATGGGGGCCGCCGAGCCGCCAGCCGGAGGACGGGGTGAGGTCGATGTGCATGCCGAGCCGCCTGGCCTCGTTGACCGTGTGATTGAACATTTGAAACCACTCGGGGGAGAAAATCGGGATGGTCCGGTTTTCCTCGCCCTTCACGCCGTAGATGCCGATCACGCCCATGTTGCCCCAGCCAGCGTGGCGGTAGGTTTCGAGGTTCCAGGTCAGATCCTCCCGAGTCACCGCGCTCCCGGGCCACCACCAATAGGATCCGGGACGCGCCTCGGGATGGACTTCCGGCCAGCCGGGCGAAGGGTTCCCATGGAGGAAATAAGCATCGGGGGGGGGCCAGGCGGGGCTGAGATCGGGCGAGGCCGGGTCGCTCGGCACGGTGGATGGATCGGCGGCGGGCGAGGACTGGAGCGCTGCACAGGCGAAGAGCGCAGCGCCCCTTGGCATGATGTGAAGCGGAGTTCTCATGGGTGGAAAACCGGACAGCGATCTCCGTAAGGTTCTGGGTTTATTCCAGGCGGATCACGGTGGCGATGGGGTCGGGCAGTGTCGGGGTGAGGTGGATGATGGCTTGTTCGTCCTTGCGTGTGACCTTGAGGGACCCACCATTGGCGAGCAAGGTGGCTTTGGAGCCGGGAAGCGCGATGGTGATCGTGCCATCGGCGGGGCGGGAGAAGAGGTGGAGGTAATGGACCTTGCCTTTGGTGGTGATGCGGCCGTCGAAGGCCGGGGTGCCGAGCGGTGCTCTGGTGGTGCCGCGGATCGCTTCGGCGTTGGTGTCCATCCATTTGCCGATCGCCGTCATGGTGTCGATGCTGGGTTGGGGGATGGAACCATCACCCGTGGGTCCGACGTTGAGCAGGAAGTTGCCACCCTTGCTGGCGATGTCGACCAACTTGCGGATGATCGCTTCCGGGGATTTCCAGTGGTGGTCGTGCTCGTTGTATCCCCAGGTGCCGTTCATCGTCATGCAGGTTTCCCAGTCTCCTGCGGGGATGTTCTTTGCGGGGATGTGCTGTTCGGGCGTGATAAAGTCTCCGAATTGGTGATCGAGTGTGGAACCGCTTTTGCCGGTCGCCATGTTCCAACCGGATTCCTCGGTGCGGAAGAGCCGGTTGTTGATGATGACTGCGGGTTGTTTGGCGCGGACCTTTTGGATCAGATCGAAGGCCCGCCAGCCCTCTTGTCCCTGAAGGTCGGGGGCGCTGTAGTCGAACCACATGAGGTCCACCTTGCCGTAGTCCGAGATCAACTCATCCACCTGTGCGTGCAGGAAATCGACGTACTTCGCATGGTCGCGGGTGCCATTGGGGTAGGGGTCTCCCTTGAGCGGATGCGGGAGGATGTTCGTCCGGTTGTATGCATACTGGTCGTGGTGCCAGTCGATCAGCGAATGATAGAAACCGACGCGCAAGCCTTCGGCGCGGCAGGCATCGACGAATTCCCGGACCAGATCGCGGTTCAATGCCGCGCCGGCGTGGAAATCGCCGAACTCCGAATCGTGCAGGGCGAATCCGTCGTGGTGCTTGGTGGTGAGCACGACATATCCGCATCCGGCGGCTTTCGCGAGCTTGGCCCACTCCGCTGCGAAGCCCGTCTTGGGTTGCAAGGTGGGAATGGCCGCCTTGGCATAGGAGCCGGTATCGGCCCTGACTTTGAGTGGCACAAAGATGCCCTCGGGCTCATCAGCGGGTTTGCCGTTCCAGTTGCCGGCGAGACCCGAGTAGATCCCCCAGTGCACGAACATCCCGAAGCGCGCATCGCGCCACCAGGCCATGCGGGCATCGCGATCGGCAGGGGTCTCGGACCGGACGCCTGTGACCGACAGAAGCGCAAGCGCGAGGATGCGAAGCGGGATGGATTTCATGGGGGTGATCTTAAGCAGAAAAATCAATCGCAGCTGAACGCGGATGCTAGGATGCCAGGAGACTTGTGAAACATGGGGAATTCGCCCGCTGGGTGAATGCTAGGTTCAACGCGAATCTTTGATGATCTGCGTGAATCTGCGGCCATCGGCGGTTCAATTGGAGCTGGCGGCTGGTTCAAGGGGCCAAACCCTGACGGACTTGCCGGACAAGGGTTTTTCCAACGGGCCGGGAAACGGATTCTCCGGGTTGCGCTTGTTGCCGAAATAATCGGTGTTGATCGTCAGCGGCGAAGCATCGGGATTTTCGTAAGCACCGCCTGTCACTTTCGGCTTGCCGAGCAGATCGGTGGTCACGGGTTGGCAACGGGCCTTTTCACGCCACTCCTCTTCCGTGTTGAGGGTGAGATGCCAGCCATCGTCTTTCTGCTCGAGCCTCACGCCCACATCGACCTCCGGCAACGCCAGCGCCGCGGTGTCGAACTTCAGCGGGGTCGCGCCTTTCGGGAAGACATTGCCGGCGGCGAAACACGGCCACATCGTCGTGTTGATGGGTTTCCGGCGGTCCTCGGCTGCAGTGATGATGTTGTTGTAAAAGCGGTGATCGCCACTGTGGCCATCCGCGCAGGGATGCATTCCCGCGATCGCCGTGTCATGTGCCTTCAGAAACGGCGTGATGCGGTTGTCGCCCACCATGGAGCGAATCCTTCCCACGATCAAATTGTGCGCGAATGCCATGCCAACGGCATTCACGGTCATGGCTGTGCGGGACATGAGCAGATTGTTGGAAAGCAGCATCGGGCCATGCTGCATTTCCAGGAACAGATCCTCGCTGTTGTTGCGCATCAGATTCCCCTCAAGGCGCACGCCCTGCCCCATCCAGTCCAGCCAGATTCCGGACCGGCTGCAGTTGTAGATATGGTTGTGGCTGATGACCATATCCACCGCGCCGTGGAACTTGATGCCGGCCATTTCGGCACCGGTGTACAGCTTGCGGACATGGATGTCGTGGATCTCGTTGCCGGTCACGGTGCTGTAGGCGCAGCCGAGGCTGCCGACGATCCCCGTTTGTTCGCAGTGGGAGATCCTGTTGTTGCGAACCAGATGGCTACCGATGGTTTCCTTGTTCCAACCGTTCTTCAGCGCGCGTTCGATGGTGGCGACATAGCCGCCGGTTCCGCCTTTCATTTCCTTCTGCAGCCATTCCGGCTTGTCCCTGATCGCCTCACCATTGTCCCATTCATCGCCGTATTTCCCCAACGCCACGCCGGCGCATGGAGAATACGCGATGCGGTTGTTCTCGATGATCCAGCCCTTGCACCAGTAGGCGGTGATGATCCCGATCTGCGCGGCGGTGGGAGGCGCCCACGGCGAGGCGGCAGCCCGCAACTCGAAGCCCCGCACGGTCAGGTAATTGATGCCTGTTTTCGACGGCGTGAACACGGTTTTGCGGACGTTGATCTCCACATTCTTCTCGTTCGGATCGACGTCCTTGAACTGTGCGAGGATCGTGGTGTTCGCATCATCCACCGTGGCAAACCAGAATGGATTGTTGCCAACCGGCTTCATCACTTCCTCCTGTTTGACGGTTTCCGTGAGCCAGTGCCCGTCGAGATACACCGCGCCGGTGTGGTAGCCACCGCGATTGCCGCACCAGTCGCCACGAACGACATCCGAGAACGGATTGAAATCGCCGAAGAACGTGTTCGGAAGGATCACCTTCCAGGTGTCATTCGAGACCTTCGTCCAGCCTTTGACCGGCTCAGCGCCGGTGATGACGGCCTTTGCTCCCGCAGCGGCCTGATAGATGATGCGTTTCTCATCCGACGCGCCGCCCCGCGGCGGGTCAATCCGCTCGCGATAGATGCCTTCATGAACGGTGATGGTGTCGCCGGGCCGGGCGACATCGGCGGCACGCTGGATCGTGCGAAACGGCTTGTTTTCCGTGCCAGGGTTCCCGTCATCCCCCTTCGGGGCGACGTGGATTTCCGCGGCATGGGCAAGCGCCGAAGCGAGGGTGATGAGGGTCAGGTATTGGGCCGTTTTCATGTCTTCAAATGGTTCAAGGATTTGTCTTTCTGGATTTGAGGAAGGATCATTCCAGGCGGATCACGCTGGCGATGGGATCGGGGAGGGTCGGCGGAAGGTGGATGATCGCTTGTTCGCCCTTGCGCGCGACCTTGAGGACCTCTCCACTGGTCAGCAGGGTGGCCTTGGTGCCGGGAAGCTTGATGGAGATCTCGCCGGTGGCGGGGCGGGAGAAGAGGTGGAGGTAGTGGGTTTTTCCTTTGGTGGTGATGCGGCCGTCGAAGTTGGGAATGCCGAGCGGTGATTGGGTGGTGCCGCGGATCGCTTCGGCGTTGGTGTCCATCCATTTGCCGATCGCCGTCATGGTGTCGATGCTGGGTTGGGGGATGGAACCATCACCCGTGGGTCCGACGTTGAGCAGGAAGTTGCCACCCTTGCTGGCGATGTCGACCAACTTGCGGATGATCGCTTCCGGGGATTTCCAGTCCTGATCGTGCACCGAATACCCCCAGACCCCGTTCATGGTCATGCAGGTTTCCCAATCCGCTTCAGATATTCCGCTTTCGGGGATGTGTTGTTCCGGCGTGATGAAGTCGCCAAATTGGGTGTCGAGCGTGGTGCCGCTGGAACCGGTTTTCACGTTCCATCCCGCCTCTTCGCTGCGGAAGAGCCGGTTGTTCATGATGATGCCCGGCTGTTTTGCCCGGACCATCTTCATCAAGTCGAAGGCACGCCATGCTTCCTGTCCCTGAAAGTCCGGTGCGCTGTAATCGAACCACATGACATCCACCTTGCCATAGTTTGAAAGCAGTTCATCCACCTGGGTGTGAAGATAGTCGACGTATTTCGCATGCTCGCGAAGGCCGTTTGGGTAGGGTTTGCCCTTGAGCGGATGATGAAGCGTCGTTGAACGGTTGTATTCATACTGGTCGTGATGCCAGTCGATCAGCGAATGATAGAAACCGACGCGCAGGCCTTCGGCGCGGCAGGCATCGACGAATTCACGGACCAGATCCCGCTCCAGTACCGAGCCGGCGTCGAAATCACCGGCCTTCGAATCATGAAGGGCGAAGCCATCGTGGTGTTTGGTGGTCAGCACCACGTAGCGGCAGCCGGCGGCTTTCGCGAGCTTGATCCATTCGCGTGCGAATCCCGCCTTGGGACTGAACTGCTGAATGCCGGCCTTGGCATAAACAGCCGTGTCCACCTTGGCTTTCAATGGGATGGAGATCGAGTCGGGATCAACGATCATCCTGCCATTCCAGTTGCCGGCGAGACCGGAGTAGAGTCCCCAGTGGACAAACATCCCGAAGCGTGCCTCCCTCCACCAGGACATGCGGGCATCACGATCCGCCGCGGTTTCGGCCCGGACGCAGGAGGCTGACAGAAAAAGCAGGGCGAAGGTGCGCAGGAGGCTGGATTTCATGGGAGTGGGGATTCGAGGTGGGAGACCGTCCGGATGCAAGCGGATCACTCGAGGCGGATGACCGTTGCCACCGGATCGGGCAATGCCGGAGGAAGCTGGATCACGGCCCGTTCGCCATTGCGCCATGCCTTGAGGGCTTGATTTTCATGCAGCAATGTCGCCTTGGTGCCGGGAAGCTTGATGGAGATCTCGCCGCTGGCGGGGCGGGAGAAGAGGTGGAGGTAATGGGCCTTCCCTTTGGCCGTGATGCGGCCGTCGAAGTCCGGCAGGCCGATCGGTGATCTGGTGGTGCCGCGGATCGCTTCGGCGTTGGTGTCCATCCATTTGCCGGTGGCCGTCATGATATTGACGCTCGGTTGTGGGATCGAACCGTCAGCGGTCGGTCCGATGTTGAGGAGGAAGTTGCCGCCCTTGCTGGCGATGTCGATGAGGGTGCGGATGATCGTTTCCGGCGACTTCCAGTTGTGATCGTATTCGCTGAATCCCCAGGTGCCGTTCATCGTCATGCAGGTTTCCCAGTCCATTCGGGCGTCAAAGGCGTTGGGGACATGCTGTTCGGGGGTGGCAAAATCACCAAAGCCCCCATCGAGCGGACGGCTGATGTCGGCACCGCCATCGATGCTGAAGCCTGCTTCCGGTCGGCGGAACAGGCGGTTGTTCATGATGAGGTGCGGCTGTTTTTTGCGGCACTTGTCCATCAAGTCGCCGGCCCTCCACGCCTCGTCTCCGTCAAAGCCGAACGAGCTGTAATCCCACCAGACGATGTCCACCTTGCCGTAGTTCGACATCAATTCATCGACCTGGCCATGAAGGAAATCGACGTAGCGGTTGTGGTCGCGCGGGCCGTGACTCATCCGTATGCCGTCTTTGGGGTAAGACGGAGCGGTGGCCTTGGTGTAATCGTATTGCGGGTGGTGCCAATCGATCACCGAGTGGTAGAAACCGACACGCAGGCCCTCCTTGCGCAGCGCCCCGGTGATTTCCCGGACCAGGTCGCGGTTGAGCACATCACCGGCATCGAACTGGGTGAGCTTCGAATCGTGCAAGGCGAAGCCATCGTGGAATTTGGTGGTGAACACCACATACTGGCAGCCGGCCTGCCGGGCGAGTTTCGCCCATGCGGTGGCAAAGTCCGGTTTTGGTTGGAAATCCGGGATGGTTGCGGCGGCGTAGCTGTGGGTATCCGCATCGACCAGCCGTTGCGTGTGTTCCAGGTTCTGGTCGCCGGGCACCGGCTTGCCCTTCCATGTTCCGGCCAGTGACGAATAGAGTCCGTAGGTGACGAACATTCCGAAGCGCGCCTCGCGCCACCAGGCCATGCGGGCATCACGATCCATCCCGGCCCGCGCTCCCGTGGCGAAGCACAGGGACAAGGAGCCAATTTGAAGCAGCTTGGATTTCATCGGACTGCTAGAGATCCACAGGGTGGGGGTGAAGATCAGTTGCGATCGGCGGCTTCCGCCTTGCGGATCATGTTCCCGACCTCGCGGAGGGTTTGGAGGTCGATTTCCCGGAGTTTGCCTTCCGGGTTGGGGCCGACGTTGAGGGAGAAGATGTTGCCGAATTTGCGTGCGCCCTGGTAGTCCGCGAAAATTTTCGCGGCCGGATGGCACAGGTTGTCGTGTTCAGGCAGCGAGTAGAACCACTCCGCGCCGCCCTTGTGGTCCGGCAGGATCGGGTAGGTGAATTCGGCGAGGAGGTAGCCGCGGTAATTCGTCTCCGCGTCCTTGTTGTAGCGGGTGGTGCTGGCATCGCCGATTTTTCCCGGGCGGCCTTTTTCCCGGAGGTTGAGTCGTCCGGCGGGTTCGCCGTGGTTGAAGCCGACGAAGCTGTTGGGTTGGAATTGGTGAACCCACCGGACGGTGTCCGCGTGGGACAGGCCGCCGTTACCGGTCGCATGGTCCATCCACCAGAATTCGATCGGGCCGTAGCGGGTGAGCAGCTCCTTGAGCTGGGCTTTTTTCATTTCCGGATTCACGCCACCTTCCATGCCGAGGCCGTTTCCCCCCTTGCCATCCTTGGCGCCGGGCCAGTTCCAATCGCCTTCGGAGAAATAGAGCGCCAGCTTCAGCCCATGTTTGTCGCAGGATTTCTTCAGTTTTGCGAGGACATCGATGCCGAGCGGGCTGTTGGTGACCTTCTTGTCGGTGGTTTCGGTGTCCCACAGGCAAAAGCCGTCGTGATGCTTCGCGAGAAAAAGGATGTAGCCCATTCCGGCGTCCTTGGCGGTCTGGCACCATTGATCGGTGTCGCATCCGGTCACCTTGAAGTAGGAGGCATCCTTGTCCTGCGTCGGCGTCCATTCACGGCCGGAAAACGTGCTGAACGACCAACAGACGAACATGCCCCAGCGGAGGTCGAGGATCTGTTGGGCGCGCACCTCGTCGGGCAGGCGGGCCTGGGGGGTATGGTTTTCTGCGGCAACCGGAAGGATCGATACGGCAATCCACATGACCGCGAGACGGATGATGGGGGAGAAGGAGGATTTCATGAAATCGAGATCGCGGACAATGCCATCTGGGGTCACGCAGCCGTTCCGCCACCGCCAGCACACCCGGGGACGTGCCGGGCTTGGCGGTTTTTTGAAATCGGACGCAAACTCTTCTGCATCCACAGCGCGCATGGGAGCGATATGATCAGCAGGGATGAATGGTTCATGTTCAAGTGATGACATATGGTCGGTTGTTCAAGCTGGTGTGGACCATCGCTCCCAGCGCTCCAGGATCCAGGACGCGCCTATTCCAAGCGGATCACCGTGGCGATGGGATCGGGGAGTGCCGGAGGAAGATGGATGACGGTCTGGTTTTCATGCCGGGTGAGCTTGAGGGTCTCTCCACCGGCCAACAGTTTTGCCGTGTTGCCCGGAAAGGCGACGGTGATCGTGCCGTCGGCGGGGCGTGAGAAGAGGTGGAGGTAATGGACCTTCCCTTTCGTCGTGACGCGGCCGTCGAAGTTCGGCAGGCCGACGGGTGACTTCGTGGTGCCGCGGATTGCCTCGGCGTTGGTATTCATCCACTTGCCGGTGGCGGTCATGATGTCGATGCTGGGTTGTGGGATCGAGCCGTCGCCCGTGGGTCCGATGTTGAGCAGGTAATTGCCGCCCTTGCTGGTGATGTCGATGAGGGTGCGGATGATCGTTTCCGGCGACTTCCAGTGATGGTCGTGTTCGCTGAAGCCCCAGGTGCCGTTCATGGTCATGCAGGTTTCCCAGTCCATCCTGGCATCGAAGGCATCGGGAACGTGCTGTTCGGGGGTGCCGAAGTCGCCGAATTTCACATCGAGCGGACGGCTGATGTCAGCACCGCCGCTGTTGCTCGCCCCCGATTCGGGGCGGCGGAACAACCGGTTGTTCATGATGATCTGCGGTTGTTTCTCACGACACATCGCGATCAGGTCGGTGGCGCGCCAAGCCTTGTCGCCATCGAAGCCGGGCCAGCTGTAGTCCCACCAGACGATGTCCACCTTGCCGTAATTCGTCATCAGCTCGCGGGTCTGGCCGTGGAGGAAATCGATGTAGCGCTGGTGGTTGCGGGTGCCGGGGTTGAGCAGCTTTCCGCGTTCCGGATAAGGCAGCTTGCCGGCATTGGCGAAGTCATACTGCGGGTGGTGCCAATCGATGAGCGAATGGTAGAAGCCGACGCGCAGGCCCTCCTTGCGCAGCGCCTCGGTGATTTCGCGGACCAGGTCGCGGTTGAGGAGGTCGCCGGCGTCGTATTGGGTGAGCTGCGAGTCATGCAGGGCGAAGCCGTCGTGGTGCTTGGTGGTGAAGACGACGTAGCTGCAGCCGGCCTGCTTCGCGAGGCGTGCCCATTCGGTGGCGAATCCCGGTTTCGGGGTGAACCTGGGGATGGCGGCGCGGGCGTATTCGTGGGTGTCGGCACCGACGAATTTCTGGATCCATTCCATGCCGCCACCTTTTGCCGCCTTGCCCTCCCAGGTCCCGGCGAGCCCGGAGTAGAGTCCCCAGTGGACGAACATGCCGAAGCGGGCTTCGCGCCACCAGGCGATGCGGGTGTCGCGGTCGATCTCGGCGGCGGCCGCGAATCCTGCGAGGAGGAGAGAGAGGCTGGCGATGCGTGGAATCATGAGTGGATGATTGGGATGTTAGAATGTCGCGGTGTCGCTGCGTTCACTTGCGTTTCAGGACGAACCACGGGCATTTCCAACTGTTGCCGTTTTTGCTCTGGAAGCCGCCGGCCTCGATGAAGAGGTAATCGCTGCCGTTGCGCGATTCGACGCGCATCTGGAGCGCTTCGTTCTTGCGAAGATCCATGAGCATGTCCCCGGACCAGATGAGCAGCAGGTCGCCGGTCGAACCGTCGGGTTTCAATTCGAGCGCTTGCAGCGGTGCGCGTTTGGCTTCCCCCGGCGTTGCCGGATCGAATTCGGCGGGATCGGTGACGGTGCCCACGGTTTGCCATGAGCCGGCGAGTTTCGGGTTGGCGGCGAAGCTTCCATCCCAGAGGAATTTGCCTGCTGCCGGGTCGAGGTCGTTGGCATCGGGGTCCTGCAGGGCCTGCCATGCCGAGGAAGTCATCGGCAGCGCGCTGGCGGACTGGACGATTTCCTTTTCGGTGAGCGCAGGCATTTCAAACTCCTGGATCCAGAGCATCAGCTGGCGGCTTTGGATGCCCTTGTGGTTGCCCATGAAGCCGATGTAGGCGATGTCCGTCTCGCCATTCTGGAACTCCGGCCACCAGTCGCGGTGAATGTGGCCGCCGAAGGGTTTCGCTCCGCCGCGGCGGTCGACCTTGCTCTTGTTTTCGAAGAACAGCTTGCCGTTGATGTAGAGGCGTCCGCCTTCGCCGGCACCGACGTGGGACATGCCGCCGAGGCGGAGTTCGTAGCGGTGGCCTTCCTTGAATTTCGGGAACTTGAACTTGCCGCGCAGCAGCAGGACCTCCTTTTCCCAGAGGGTTTTCGCCGGTTCGCCGTGGCGGCAGAAGTCCAGCGGGCAGGCCCCTGCCTTGGATGCGAGCTTGCCGTTGACCGCGCCGAAGGGCTGCAGTCCGGATTTCCAACCGGCCTTGGCCGGATCAAAGGACGGCTTGAACCAATCGTCGAGTCCCTGCGGCAGGGTGATCGGGCGATAGCGGGGTTTTTCCAGATCCCAGGCCTGCTTTTCGGGCGGATCGAAGCTCAGGTAGTGGAAGCCCATCTCGGTCGGCTTCGGGCCAAAGTCGCGCCACTGGTAGCTGTCGACGCCGATCCGGCGGTAGAGATCCGCGAGCTCGAGCGTTTTGGCGCTGCGGTAGTGATAACTGGCCGGGATCATTTCGTTGCTCATCTCCTTGAGCAGGAATTCGCGGTTTTCGCCGATGAAGCGCGGGATGAGGCGGGTCTTGATGAGTCGTCCGACCTCTTTTTTCAGCTCCGGGCTGAAT
This sequence comes from uncultured bacterium, assembly GCA_965650215.1. Taxonomy (GTDB): domain Bacteria; phylum Verrucomicrobiota; class Verrucomicrobiia; order Verrucomicrobiales; family Akkermansiaceae; genus Luteolibacter. The sequence continues at coordinate 36,497 of CBFGOB010000001.1, forward strand.
TGTTCCGGGTCGGCCTTGAGGAAGAGCTCTTCGTAGGGAAGCGTGGTGCCGGGACTGCGTTCCTTGGCAACCTGATAGAGCACATCGAATCCCCCGGGGACGTTCGCGATCGTCTCGGCGAGGAATTCGCGGATCGTCGGATTGACCGTGGTGTTGACCTGTTCGATCGGGTGTTTGTATTCGATGTAATTGGCGTAGGCTTCCTTGAATGACTCGCGGGCAAGAGCCTGGACTTCCGGCGAGGCGTTTTTGAGCATTTCGGGCATTTTGCCCCAGCGGATCGGGTTGACGATGCCGTAGACATGGTTGTTTTGCAGCAGCTTGCCGATGGCGGGCAGGACTTTCTGATAGCAGCGGAGGTCGGCGACCACGGGGGTCAGCGCATAGAGCGCGGAATTCTGGAACCACCACTCCTCATGGGCAAGGTAAGGGATGATGATGTCGACCTGGGAGGCGATCCAATCCTGTGGCGCGCGTGCGGCGACCAGCAGGGCCATGTCCTTCACGAACCAGGACTCCTTGGGGTCTGACAGCATCGTGCGCAGGCGTTCCAGGCGGGCCGGGCTCAGCTCGCCGTCCTTCTCCAGATACTCGAGGGCGGTGCGGCGGACGCGGGCGTCGTCGTGGGCGAGCAAGCCGTCGAGCAGGGAGGCATCGTGCTGGCCGATCTCGTCGCGGTAAATCGTGCGCACCCCGTAGTTCGGATGATGGAGGAAATGGAGGAGTTGTTCGCGCGTGCGCTTGGTGGCGCCTTTGGTCGATATGAGCGCGAGCCCGGTCGATGTCGCGAAGTTTTCCTTGGAGAGGTCGGGCACGCTGCCGTCGGGGAGTTTGGCGCCGACGATCGATTCGAAATCGTCGTCTTCCGCCGTGCCCCAGGGGCGTTCGGGGAGCTGATAGGGTTTCGAGAATTTCGTGGGGGGTGCGCCGGTCAGGCGCAGGGTTTTGCGCGGGACGGTGAAGGTCAGCGCGTATCCCGCGCCCCATTCCGGGTTGTCGTAGCGTTCGCCGCCGAGGATGCCGAAGGATCCATCGAAGCGGCGGGAGAGTTCATAGTGCCATTTGCGGTTCTCCATGAATTCGCGGTAGTGTTTCGGCGTTTTTTCATGGAGCAGTCCCATCGACGCGCTGCGCC
>CBFGOB010000002.1:0-25187 GCA_965650215.1 uncultured bacterium
CAGGAGCCCAGGAGAAGACGGGATGTGAAAGTGGCGGCGGGTTCCACATCCCGCCCCAGCGCATGCCTCCCTCATCCACATCCGCTATAAGCTCAGCTGCTGCAGGGTGCAGGTGATGCAGGACCGCGCCCCGCTCAACTTGTGGATGTTGATCGAGAGCGAGCACACCGGCTGGCGCAGTGCCGTCATCCAGACTTTCGTTGAGCAAGTGCGCCGCCATGGGGCCGGCCCCTTCGCCTGCGTTGGGTGGGTATTCGAAAAGCTGAGGACCAACCCGCCAGCGGAGCGACTCGAAGAACACCTGCCGGTCAACTGGATCGATACCCGCTTAGCCTAGGCGCCACAGCTCTGGCATCTATCGCAATCATGCAAGAGCTGCGATGTTGAGCACTTGCTGGCAACGTTGGCGGGACCTCGTGTAGGGTGCTCCCAGATGTCTCTTCCTATCGAACCACTTCCGTGCCGATGCCACCATCGGTGAAGATTTCGAGAAGCAGGGCATGGGGCTGCCTTCCGTCCACGAAGTGGACTTTCCGGACTCCGGCATTGAGTGCGTCGACCGCACTGCGGATTTTCGGAATCATGCCGCCGGAGATGGTGCCATTGGCAATCAAGGTTTCCGCATCCTTACGGTTGACGGATTGGATCAGCGAATCGGGGTCTTTCGGGTTGGAAAGCAGTCCGGGCACGTCGGAGAGATACACCAGCTTGGCTACGCGGAGTTCCTTGGCCAATGCGGCGGCGGCCAGGTCGGCGTTGATGTTCAGGGCTTTGCCGGTGGCCAGCTCCGCCGCCAGAGGGGAAATCACGGGGACGATGCCAGCCCGTTGGGCGGTGTCCATGTGCTGGAGCTGGCAGCCCACGACTTCGCCGACGCGGCCGATGTCGACTTTGTCGCCGTTTTCAGCGGTGCCTTGGATGACCTCGCCGAGGAAGACATCGGTGCCGGGAACGCCGACGGCTTTGCCACCGAAGTCGCGGATCATGCGCACGAGGCCTGGATTGATTTCCTGGGACAGCACTTTGCTGACAATTTCGATGGCTTCGGGGGTGGTGACCCGGAAGCCGCCGACGAATTTCGCTTCGAGTCCGGCTTTTTCCATGGCCGCCGAGATCGCCTTGCCGCCGCCGTGGACGACGATCGGTTTGATGCCGGCGACCTCGAGGAAGACGATGTCACGCATGACCGCCGCCACCAGCTCGGGATTTTCCATCGCCGAGCCTCCCATCTTGATGAGGAAGGTTTTGCCGCGGAAGGCCTGCAGGTAGGGCAGGGCTTCGATCAGGGCAGAGGCTTTGTCGATCGGCTTCATGGGGCTAAGTTAGGGGTGTGCAACGGTTGAGGTGAAGCGCAAAGCGAGGGGCGCGGGCAGGCCGCTGCGCTTTCAGGATTGCGGGTAGCGGACATAGCTCAAGCCGTCTTTGGGGTTCAGGTAAGCGGTCGGGCCTTTTTTCCGCGGCAATGAGGAGATGACGAGAGCAGCCGCGATCGCGGCGAGGCCGGGGATGCCGGGCAACCAGTGATGGGTGTAGGACAGGACCGTGTATTGGATGAGCAGGCAGGCGCAGGTGACGGCGATGTGGAGCAGCAGTCGTGGCATGAAGGGAAGCGGAGTGGCGAGGGCGAGCAAGACGGTCAGGGCAAGCAGCATGTAGATTTCCTGGCTGGGTTTGAGCCGCGGGAAATTCCGGATCTGAGAGGATTGGCCGGAGGTTATGGACATGATGGTGGAGGTGAGCGTGCGGTTGAAGCTGGTGATCGCGGATTCGTTGATGCTGCGGTGATCGCAGATGATGGGGGCGCTGAAGGTATGGTTTTTGAAAAGATCCGGCTGGCCGTCAATCAAGGCTTCGGCGCGGATTTCGAGGAGCTTCGGGTTGCTGTTGGTGGTTTTGTCGAGGCGTCCGAATTCGTCGATGGGGACGACGGGTCCCTGTTTGCCGAGCCGGATGGATTCTCCCACGTGGATGGTGAGATCCTCCGGACGGAGCTCGAGCTGCTGCATCGCTGCGAGGAGAGGGAACGCAAGGACAATCCTGTAGTCCCAACGGGCCAGTAGCGGGATGGCATCGCCTGGGGGCTCCGAGTCGAGGATCTGGAAGCCGGCGAGCGTGTTGTCGTTGCCATAGATGAGGTTGGGAATCGAGGCGCGGTTGATGACCGGAAGTCCCTGGATGTCACCGTGGATGTCTTCGATCGGCAATGAGGCCCTGCGGAATGCGGCCGGCATCGGCTCGAGGACAGCGCCCCGGGCGAGCGGAACGGCGATGACCATGGAGTGGAACTTGTCCATTTGGGTTTCGAGGGCGGTCAGGCCGATGGCATCCGGGTTTTCCCAAGCCAGCAGCGGAGCACAGGCGAGATGGCGCGCCCCGAGGCGTTGGATGTTGCTGAGGATCACCGCGATGTCGACGGGCGCGTGGGGAGAGCTTTGGAAAAAGCCGTTGGGGTCGTCATGGAGGGTGATGATGACCGGCCGGTTTTTGGTGTCGGCGTGGTCCGGGTTCCATTGCACTTGCCATGGTGAAGTGTGGCTGCCATGGCCGCTGACCTTGACCTCGGGACCGTGGTTGATCCGTGCGAAAGCCATGAATGCGCTGGCGTCGACCGGCGAGGTGGGAACATAAACCCAGCAAATGACCGCCGTGGCAGCGGCGGTAATCCATACCCTGAGGAAGCGTTGGGTTTTTCGGGTCACTGGGTCAGGATGCGATGCTTCCGAGGACCGGCGCAAGCGGCTCCTCGAGCGCGGTGCCTTGGGAAACCTGCTCTAACAGTCGTGCGGCGGTTGTGATGTGCGGCCGGTACCAGTCGTTGCCCTGGTGCTTGACGATCCGGCCGTAGGCTCCGAGTGCCTGCATCAGCCGTTGCATCGCGCATTCGTGGAAGAGGCGGGTTTCGGGGCGCTCGTCGGCGATGTCTTCCCAGAGATCCAGCAGAGCTTCCCGTTGCCCTGGCGTGTGGTCGAGGTAAGGGTCGAAAACGAGGGATGCGAGGTCATATTCCTGCCTGCCGCGTCGCAGGCCCTGGAAATCGATCATCCACGCCTGGTTCTCGTGGATCATGATGTTTTGGGATTGGAAGTCGCGGTGGACGAGATGGGGGGCGACCTTGCCAAGGCGTTCGGCCAAATCGTGGAAGGCGGGGGCTTGGCGGAGCGTGTCGGCATTCTGGCCGAGGAAGTCTTCCACCAGGTATTCGAAAAAGTATTCCTGTTCCCAGCGGTAAAGCTTGGCGTCGAATGGTGGCATCAGTTCCAGATCCTTGGGTGGACGGATGTAGAACAGGCGGTCGATCTGTTCCAATGCCGACCGGTAGTATGGCAGGCGGCTTTCAAAGGCCTGGTTTTTGAGGGACAGCAGGTCCGTGTCTCCGAGGTCCTGGACGAGTGCGACGCGATAGCGCGAGCGGTCGTGCAGGATTTCGGGCACGCGCAGTCGGGATTTCCTGAGAAACTGGGCGATGGGGATGAAGCGGGCGTTGTCCTCGCGTTCCTCGGTCCAGTGGATGCCGATGAAGGGCTCGTGCACCGGGGTTTTGACCCTGACGATGGTCCTGCCGGAGGCACCACGCTTGATCGGCTCCAAGGTGATCGGGACCGTGGGGTCGACATCGAGGAATTGCCGGGCGGTGGAGAGGATGGCTTCGGTGGGCATGGCCAGAGGGAACTTGGGTCCAAAATCATCCGGATGCCAAGGGAAAACCGGCCGTTTTCATTCCGAGTGTTTGAACCAAAGAAGGACCAGGAGGGCTATTCCGACGATCCAGATCCACCAGCGGTGGGTGATGAAATAGGGATATGCCATGAGGACGGCCCCGATCGCGCGGGGCTGCCAGAGTTCGAGGCGGCATCCGTAGCGGTAGGCGCCCCAGCCGATGGTGCCGAAGATGAATCCTGCGAGCAGGTTGTAGGGTTCGAAATGGAGCATGTGGCTGCGGAATGATGCCTGGTCACGGCCGGATGGCGAGGCGAAGATGATTGGACTCCGGATCCGCCCCTGATATGCCGGGCCCGGCATGAGACTCTTGTTGATCGGGCATGGATATCTGGGTAGCGAAGTGGCGAGTCGCTTCCGCGGCGCAGGTTGGGAGGTCGTGCCGGTGTCCCTGCATGGTGGAGGGGGGGCTTTGGCTTGCGATGTCAGCTCTTGGGATGCGGTGCTGGGTTTGCCGGAGGTGGATGCGGTCGTGCATTGTGCGGCATCGGGGCGGGGCGGGGCGGAGGCTTATCAACAGGTTTATGTGGACGGCTGCCGGAACCTTCTGCGGCGTTATCCCGGCAAGCTGCTCTTGTTCACGTCGAGCACCTCCGTCTATGCCCAGACGGATGGCTCGGTGGTTACCGAGGAGAGTCCGGCGCTCCCGGATCGGGAGACTGGCAGGTTGCTTCTGGCTGCCGAGGGCGAGGTGCTCGCAGCAGGCGGCATCGTGGCCCGGCTGGCGGGTATTTACGGCCCAGGCCGGAGCGTGATTCTGCGAAAGTTCCTCGGGGGTGAGGCCATGCTTGAAGAGGATGGCAGTCGTTACCTGAACCAGATCCACCGCGATGACGCGGCCGAGGCAATCCTGCATCTTGTGAACGGCCGGATCCGCGGTGTCTTCAACGTGAGCGACTCGGCTCCCATGAGCCAGAGGGTGTGTTATGAGGCTTTGGCGCTGGCATTCGATCGGCCGGTGCCGCCGAGCGGTCCGCGCGACCTTGGCCGCAAGCGCGGATGGACGCACAAGAGGGTTTCCAATGCAAAGCTCAGGGCTTCGGGTTGGGAGCCGCATTATCCTTCGTTTCTTGACGCGGTGCGGGAGGTCGCGCGGACTTTATGAGTTTGGGAAAGTGCGGGGCCTGATTGATGGCTTTGGTGGCCGACAAGGTTACGACCGAGGCTTGAATGATCGATGGGCTCGGGCACTGGTGGTCCTTGCCGATGGCTTTCCAGCCGGTGATGTGGCCGGGATCATCGCCGAAAACCGGTTGGGTTGCGGTCAGCATGTTGATGGATGTCTCGTTGAAGCTGAGTTGCACGAGATTGTTCATCGCGCCGCCGGAAACCACCACGCCTTCGGCAGCCAGCACTTCCGCTTCCGGTCGCGAGGCGCGGGTGCTTTTTTGATGCAGGGTTTTGGTGGCGAAGCAGACGCCATCCGCGCGGATGGCAACCAGGTAGGTCCGGATATTGCCGCCGCCAGTGGGGCCCCTATGGCTGGTCGGGCTGCAGCAATAGATCAGCTTGCTGTTCCAGCAGAGGAGTCCGTTGCCTTTCTGCTCTTCTGTGGTGCTTGGTGGAGCACTGGAGGCGAGGATCACGTTTTCATAGATGTTCTGGTCGCAGGCTGCGCCACCACCAACCCCCACCCAGCCGTCATGGTCGGGGGTGTTGGGGAGTTCCGCTTTGGTTCCATTGGCCACGAAAACGGTTTGATCGAGGTGGACCGGTTTGCCGTTGCGGGTGACCCTGATGCCGATCGCATATGCGGTGATGGTTGCCCGTGACATCAGCCAGCAATCCTTGCCGTAAACCCGCCAGCCCGACCAGGAGCTGTCGGGGGCTTGCAGCGGATGGCATTGGGTCAACAGGTTTCCGGGTTCCTGGTAGCTGAGAAATGCTCCACCTCCGGTGAGGGTGTATCCGGCATCCACAAAAACATCGGTTGTCGGGTGTTGCGCCGCCAGCGAGGTTTTGAAGAAAACCCGGCTTTCGATTTCAATCGCCATAGCTTGGACTATGGCCCGATCGCGCGAGCCGTTGCAAGGTGGATTATGGAAGCCCGATCCCGGCCGCCATGGGTGAGGTTTGGCCCGGTTCGGCGCTTGGTCCGGAGTCCGGCAACCGGAGCGGCGCACCGCTCCGGGCCGGAATCATGGCATGGGTTTCCCGCCCGTGGGATGCTGAGGTCCAGGGGGCGGACAAATTCATCCGGCTGTGGCGACACTTGGCTTTGACCCGGGGCGGGATTCCGGTTATTTCGCACGCCTTTCCCATGAAGGACCAGATCCCTGTGATTCAAACCGAGGCCCTGGAGCGCATCGCTGCCGCTCGAGATTCGCGCGCCCTGGAGGATGCGCGCGTGGCCGTTCTTGGCAAAAAAGGCACCCTGACGCTTGCTGCTGCCGGCATGAAGGATGTGGCCAAGGAGGACAAGGCCGAAGTCGGCCAGTTGCTGAACGCGGCCCGCTCCGCCATCACCGACGCGCTCGACGCCAAGCAGGCCCTGTTGCAGGATCTTGCCGACCGTGAGGCGCTCAAGGGCATCGATGTGACCCTTCCGGCCCGTCCCTTGCCGGGGGGTGGACTCCACCCGCTGACCTTGATTCGTGACGAGGCCATCGGGATTTTGCGCAGGATGGGATTCTCACTCGCGGATGGTCCGGAAATCGAGGATGAGTTCCATTGTTTCGATGCCTTGAACACCCCGGAGGACCATCCGGCGCGGAACGAAAAAGACACCTTCTATTTCGATTCCGGCAAGTTGTTGCGGACCCACACCTCGAGCGTGCAGATCCGCGCCATGGAGCAGTGCGATCCGCCCGTCAGGATCATTGCGCCGGGTTCGGCCTACCGTCGGGACGAGATCGATGCGACCCACCTCTCGGTGTTCAACCAGCTCGAAGGCTTGTATGTCGACCGTGAGGTTTCCCTTCCCGATCTCAAGGGAACCCTGGAGTACTTTTTCCACGAACTTTTCGGTTCCCGGACCGAACTGCGTTTCCGGCCGCACTTTTTCCCCTTCACCGAGCCCAGTTTCGAGATCGACGTCAAACTGACCGTCAAGGGCCAGCCGCCGCGGTGGATCGAAGTGGCGGGTTGCGGCATGGTGGATCCGGCCGTGTTCCAGGCGATCGATGCCAAGCGCAAGGATGATGCCTTTGCCGCCGACAGAGTCACGGGTTTCGCCTTCGGCATGGGCCTCGACCGTCTGGCGATGATCCGCTGGGGCATCAGGGACATCCGCCTGCTCATTGAAAACGACGTGCGTTTCCTCAAGCAATTCGCCTAATAGTCATGAACCGCAGATGGACGCAGATGGACACAGATAGGGAGAATTGGAATATCTCACTTCTGATCCATTTCTTCGATCTGCGTTTGTCCGTGTGCATCTGCGGTTAATTCATCTCCTTTTCATTTATGAACGTTTCACTCAATTGGCTGGCTACGCATCTCGATCTCGCGGGGAAATCGATCAAGGAAATCGACGATTTGCTCACGTTTGCAGGCGTCGAAGTCGAGGGGATTGAAGCGCGTGGGATTGTTTCGGATAAGATCGTGGTGGCCCAGATCAAGGAGGCGGTCCAGCATCCGAACGCGGACAAGCTCAAGGTGACGCAGGTCGATTGCGGCGAGGGCGTCTTGCGTCAGATTGTCTGCGGGGCGCAAAACTACAAGGTGGGTGACAAGGTCCCCTGCTGCCTTCCCGGGGCCGAGCTGCCGGGCGGTTTTACGATCGGCGAGACGGTGATGCGCAAGGTCGAGTCCAGAGGGATGCTGGCAGCGGCTTCCGAGATCGGCCTGCCTGCCGGTGAGGATGGCTTGCTCATTCTCCCGGCCGATGCGGAGATCGGAAAGCCGCTCAAGGAAATGTTCGATTCCGATGTGCTGCTTGAGCTTGAGGTGACCCCCAACCGACCCGACCTCCTGAGCCATCGTGGGATGGCGCGTGAGTTGGCGGCCTTGCTCAGGACCGAGCTGAAGCCTCTCGAGATTCCCCAGTTGCAGACTGTCGTGGCGACCGGCATCGAGCTCCAGGCCACCGATGGCTGTCCGTTTTACACCGCGGTCAAGATCACCGGCGTGACGGTTCGGGAGAGCCCTGCGTGGCTCAAACAGCGGCTGGATTCGATCGGCTTGCGGCCGATCAACAACATTGTCGACATCACCAATTTCGTGCTCCACGAGTTGGGTCAGCCGCTGCATGCCTTCGACCTCGCCAAGCTCAGCGGGGGCATCGTGGTGCGGCGCGCCCGTGAGGGTGAGTGTTTTGCCGCGCTGGACGAAAGCGAACATGTGCTGGATGCAGGGGATCTGGTGATCTCGGATGGCTCCGGTGCGGCGCTGGCTTTGGCGGGGGTGATGGGTGGATTGGAATCCGGAGTGACTGGGAGCACGACGGCCATTCTGCTTGAATCAGCTTACTTCACTCCGCAGGGCATTCGCCGCAGCTCGCGACGCACGGCATTGGGATCCGATTCGTCCTACCGCTTCGAGCGCGGAGTGGATCCGCAGGGAGTGATTCCCGCAGCGGCCCTGGCGGTGAAGTGGATTCTCGAGTTGGCCGGAGGGACTGTGGAGAACGTTCAAGTTGCCGGCAGTGTCCCGCAATTGACCGCTCCGGTTGCGCTTGATGCCGCCAAACTCGATCAACTCATGGGAGGCTCGATTCCCCTTCCGGATGCCGAGGCGATTCTTGCCCGTCTCGGGCTCCGCAAGTTGGGCGACGGCCTGTGGGACGTGCCCTCGTTTCGTCAGGATCTGCAGCGCCACATCGATCTAGTGGAGGAAATTGCGCGCGTGCACGGCCTCGACAAGGTGCCCTCGCGCATGCAGGGGACCTTCGTGCCGTCGAGCGACATCGATGCTGCCTATGATGCCGACATGATCCTGCGTCGCCGCTTGGCGGCTCTCGGACTTTTCGAGTGCCAGACGATCAAGTTGATTGCCGACGCCCAGATGCCCGATGCGCTCCCGCTCCGCCCTCTTCAGGATGGTGACCTCATCCGGGTCAAGCTGCCGTTGAGTGAAGACCATGCCATCATGCGTCCGAGCATGATTCCCGGACTGGTGGCGTCGGCGGCCCGCAATGTCCGGCAGCAGGCCAAGGCATTGCGCTTCTTTGAAATGGGGCGGGTGTTCCGCAATGCGGGCGGCGGCAAGGCGAAGGATCAGGAAAGCGACGCACTCGGCCTCCTGCTTTCCGCCGGTGTTGCGCCATCGGCATGGAACCAGGATGCGCGTGAGGCCGACCTGTACGACCTCAAGGGGCTCATTGCGGCCTTGCTGCCGAATCAGTCGATCCGTTTTCTGCCGCGCGAGCGCCAGGGTTTCGCCCTGGCCTGCGACATCAAGGCGGGAGACCAGAACATCGGCGTCTTTGCGCGCTTGTTGCCCGCGCGCGAGCGGGCCTTGGATTGCGAATCCCCGGTATTTGTCGCGGAACTCGACCTTGGCAAGCTGCGCAAGCTGTTGGCCGGCATCGAGCATGTCGAAGACCTGCCCCAGTTCCCCGGATCCTCGCGCGATGCCGCCATGGAGCTGCCGATGTCCCTGCCGAATGCCGAGATCGAGCAGGTGATCAATCAGCTCAACGAGCCACTGCTGGTCGGCTACGAATGCTTCGATGTGTTCACGGACCCCTCCGGTGAAAAACTTCCTGCCGATCGCAAGTCCGTGGCCTATCGCTTCCTCTACCGCGCGCCGGACCGGACCCTCAAGGCCGGAGAAGTGGATGCCGCGCATCAGAAGGTGCTCGAGGCGCTGGTCGCGAAAATCGGCGTCAGGTTTCGCTGAACCCGCCATCGCCATTTGGCAAATTCTCCGCTTGCCAATCCTAAACTTTCAGTAAATACTGAAAGTAACGAAAGGAATTGATGGATGGATTTGCCGGCGCACACGCAAGGAATTGAGGTGTATTACGATGGCTGCTGCGGCATGTGCTGTCGTTTTGCCGAATGGCTTGATCGTCAGCCGAGGGCGTTTCCGGTGGAGTTCATGGCATATCAGTCGCCACGGGCGATGTCGGTTTTTCCCGGGCTTGCGGCGCTTGATCCGTCGAAGGCGATGGTGGTGAGGACCCGCGAGGGAGGGGTGTACCGGGGGGCTGAGGCATGGGTTTGGAGCTTGTACAGCTCCCTGCCCCATCAGGATTTGGCCCGGCGTTTGTCGGGTCCCTGTCTTTTGCCGGTGGCCGACAAGGCCTGCCGCTTGTTGGCTGCCAACCGTCACCGCCTGAGTGCGTGGTTCTTCAGCGGCAAGGATGACGATTTGATGGCGAGGCTGCATGAAATGGAATCGCCGTCCTGCGGCGACGGATGTGAGGTTTCGGAACCTGCACCGGAGGGACCTTCCAAGGATGAGTGAGCAGTGGATGGAAACCGCGCTGAGGTTGGCGGGTCTCATCCTGTCGGGTCTGGTGCTGGCGAATTTCGTCGCTGCCAAGCGCTTTGGCTATGCACGGAATCTGGCCGGCGCGGAGGTTCTGGTGCGTCAGGTGTTTTACGTGCACTGTGCCTACATTGTGGTGATCATCGCGGCGCTCGCGTTCCTGTGTCTGGGATGGCCGCATTTGCTTCTTGAGGATGGGATGGGCCGGGTGCTTTGTGTTTTTTTCGCTCTTTTCTGGGCAAGCCGTGTGGTGGTGCAGCTGACCTACTATGATCGCGTCCGCCGTCGGCAGGACCGGGTGTGGGACATATTTTTCCTCGGCGTGTTCACCACATTGGCTGTTATTTTCACTGCCGCTTCGATGGTCTCATGAAAACGGTTTTGGAAATCGGACTCCTGATTGGAGGGTGCTCGCTCGTGGCCCTTGGTGTGGCCAGTTTGTGGATTCCCAAGGTCCTCGGATGGCGCGAAAAACTGGCGGTGATGACGCCGTTGATGCGGCAGCTGTGGTGGACCTACTCGATATACGTTTGGTCAAGCCACGTGTTTTTTGCGGTATTGGCTCTGGGTTTCGGCGAGTGGCTGATGGGAGGGAGTGCTCCGGCCATCGCGATGTGCGTGTTCATGCTGCTTTGGTGGTCGGTGCGCTTAGGCCTGCAGTTTTTCGGTTTTGATTTCGATGAGGTTGCGCCCACGGCGTTCAACCGCATGGCAAAGCATGCCTTGACCTGCCTGTTTGCGGGGCTAGTCGGATTGAATCTGGCCCTGCTTTGCTGGAACGTGGGTTGGATCGGGGAAGGAGGCGGCTGGTGACCGGGCTGATGGCCTTGCTGGTGGTGTCGGGTCTTGTGTCAGGCCCGCTCTGCGCGAGGTTTCGCAGCCCATGGCTGCGCCGCATGGCGGGTTGGTCGGCTGCGGCGCTACTGGTTGTTGCTGCGGATCGTGTGCTGGCCGATGCGGATCCGGTGTTGCGAATGGCTGGAATTTGCGCGGTGCTTCTGGCGGCCATGAAGGGGCTGGTCTATGCCGAGTGGGCGCGGGCGGAAACTCTGAGCATGCCCCGCTACGCCGTGTTTTCGCTCCTTTGGTTCGGAATGGACCCTGCGAGTTTCCGTTATCGCAAGCCGAAGCTCAGCTGGAAGGGAGATGTGGCTACGGGTCTGGTGCTGGTGGCCATCGGTGCCGCCGGCTCGTGGGTGGTCTGGCGCATGGAGTGGAGGCAGGTGATCGTGATGTTCCTTCCGATGAGTCTGGGTTTCCATTTCGGGGCTTTGCGGGTTCTGAAGGGATGCATGCGGCTGGCCGGTTTTCCGGTGAAAACCTTGTTTCCCAATGTGCTGAATGCCCAAGGAATCGCGGATTTCTGGAGCCGGAGATGGAATGTGGGCTATTCGCAGATGATGCAGCGTCTGGTCGGAAGGCCGGTTGCCGAGCGCTTTGGTGCGACTGCCTCGATCATGGCGGTGTTCATCGGTTCGGGGTTGCTGCACGAAGTGGCGATCACCCTGCCGGTGCGGTCAGGTTACGGCCTGCCTACCCTGTATTTTACCCTCCACGGCCTGCTGGTGCTGGTGGAGAAAGCGTCAGGCCGCCGGGCAGGCCGGATCGCGACCCTGCTGCTGGTGGCCGCCCCGCTGGGAGTGCTGTTCCCCGCGGATTTTCAGGACCAAGTGATCGCCCGGTTTCTGGGTGTTTTCGATTGGATCCAACATGCGTGGCTGCCGCGATGAGCGTGTCGGCATGGTGCATCAGGGGAATCGCCTGATGCACCTGCCTTGAATTCAGAACGAATACCTTGCGCCCAGATAAGCGGTGCGGCCAAGGGCCGGGTAGCCCGCGGCAGAGGCATAGGATTCATCGAGCAGGTTTTCGATCCTGCCATAGACCGACCATGCCTCGGTGACTTGCCAATCGGCGACCATGCGCAGCACCACGAAGTCCTCGGCCTCGACCTGGAGGTAGGTGGCGGGGTCGATGTCCTGGCGGTTCAACTGGCCGGTGATTTGTAGGCCTGTGCTGAAGTCTTCGGTGATCTGGCAATGTGCGCCCAGCTGGACCAGGTGGCGTGGCCGGCGTGCCAGTGGCACATCATTGGCCGGGTCGGGGATGAAGCCGCCGGTGCGTGGGTCGTTGAGCCGATCGCTGACGGCGCGGAGGTAGGTGTATCCCATCACCAGCTGCCATTGATCGGTTGGCCGATAGGTCAGCGAGGTCTCGATGCCTTCCGTGGTGGCTTGCTCGATGTTGAAGGTGTCGAAAGTCGAGGGCTCATAACTGAGCAGATCGTCAATTTCGTTGCGGAACACGACGATGGAGCCTTTGAGTTTGTCATCCGACAGGGTTTGTTGGATGCCGAGCTCGTAGGACTTGCTGCGCTCCGCATTGAGGGGGGTGCTGGTGTCCGAGTCATAGGCGAGGTCCACCGCACTGGGCGGTGCATATGAGGTGGCGGCCTTGGCGAAGAGCGATGTGCCGCTGCCGCGAAGGTGATGCATGAGCATCAGGTTGCCGGTGGTTTCATTGTCGAAATCGGAATAATGGTCCGAGCGGATTCCCGCGTGCAGCTCTGTGTTTTTGCCTAACATCCAAAGCGTTTGGGCGAAGGTTCCAATCTGTTGGAAGCTCTCGCGATAGGGAGTGGCGGGGTCGAGGGGATTGTAGGTGCTGATGTTGCTGTTATCGATCTGATCGTTGCGGAAAACGGCGCCGACGGTGAGCAGCGAGTTGCCCGGCAGCGAGTAGTCGACCTGCAGGTTGATTTCGTCGTTGATCACTCCGATCTCGTTGCTGACGGGGAAGTCGCCGAGGTAGTTCCAGAAAGCGTCGTAGGCGGGATTCACTTCGAAGGTGTCCGAGTTCCGTTCGGACCGCGAATAGAACAAGTGGGCGGAGATTTCGTCGGTCAGATAGCGGATGCCCGGTGAAAGCAGCCAATTGGTGGTTTCCTGCCTGTCGAAGGGTGTTGGGGTGATCGTGTCGCCCGGCAGTTCCTTTTCGTTTTCGAATCCGGTGGCCAGCAGTTCGAAGCCGAGCCGTTCATTGATCATCCAATCGAAGCGAGAGGTCAGGTTGCTTTGCTCGAAGGCGTCATTCGGCCTCTCGTTGTCGGTGCTCATGCTGCTGCTGGAGAGCGAGAGTCCGACCGAGTCGCTGCCGGCACGGGCGTTGATCCCGGCGTGTTGGAAGGCGTTCGAACCGTATTCCGCGTAGGCGTTGCCTTCGGCGGGGTCGACTCCAAGTCCGGAGCGCAGGCGAGTATCGATGACGCCGCCGATGTTGCTGCTGCCGTATTGGACGCTTGAGGGTCCGCGCTGGATTTGCACGCTGCCTGCGTTGGCCGGGGTGAGGAAGGCCAGATCATAGTCATTGCCGAAACCGGGGCTGAGTCTCCGGCCGTCGATGAACATGGCGGTGTGATTGCTCTCGGTGCCGCGTATCGAGAGCGAGCCGGTGTTGCCCAAGCCGCCGGTCGACCAAAGGACCATGCCCGGCTGGCGGTTGAGAATGTCGACGAGCCGTTGATCCTGCCAGGTCGCCAGTTCTTCCGAGGAAACGTAGGAGACGGACGGGGAGACCCGGTCGATACCCAGCGGGGTTCGGGTGCTGACCACCACCAGCGGTTCGAGTTCAGTGGGCGCGGCTTGGGATGAAGCGGCGAGGACGATCAGTGCAAGGGCACTCCGACAAATGCCTCCGGGAGGCTTGTGTGTTGGTTTCATGGATGAGTCTGGAAGTCCGTAGGTCGCGGACAGTGGAGACATCTCTTCTGGCTGGCGTTCTGGCTGACCGGACCTCTGGTGAGATCCGGAATCACAGTGGCGATACCGCGCTGGAATTGCACCAGCTTCCCCATCAATTTCCTGCCCGGCGAAGGGCCTCCGAAAGAGAATCGGCATGGGCTGCCGATGGGGCGGGTGGTAGGGACTGTCCGGGTGCAATGCAAGTGGGCATGCCGCAATGCGAGGATTTGCGGACGATTTGGGCGATATCGAAAAGTGGCACTCTCGGCGCTTGCCACTTGACCTCGGGGCCCGGCAGGCTTTCCCTCGGCCCGCATGCTTCGCGAGGTCCTCAAGTCCAAACTCCACCGTGCCATGATCACGGATGCGGATGTCGAATACGAAGGCAGCATCGAGATCCCGTCGGATCTGATGGCTGCGGCCGACTTGTGGCCCGGTGAAAAGGTCCTCGTGGCGTCGATCACCACCGGGGCCCGCCTGGAGACCTACGTGCTCGAAGGCAAGCCCGGCACGGGGAAGATCCTGATCAACGGTGGCGCGGCCCACCTGATCAAGCAGGGCGAGCGGGTGACGATCATGGCCTTTGCGGTCACGGACACACCGCCGTCGCCCCACATCCTCTTGCTCGACGACAAAAACAAGGTCCTCCGTTCCTCGCATTGAGCGGTGGGTGGGGGATTGCATGATTGACCGTGCCTGTTCCGGCACCTAGATTCGACTACTGCATGAAAGCGATGATTCTCACCCTGGTGGTCCTTGGCGGGATGGTTTCCTGCAAGGATCCTGATTCGGCGGAGTTGAATCCCAAGGGTGGTCCCCACGGGGCGGCCAATCTCCCCGGGGTCGGAGCACCATTGGTTGCGGGGCAGTTCGTGTCGTCGGTGATCGACAATGCTTCGTTTTTCAACGATCTGCCGATGGGTGAGGCGCTGCCCGATCTGTTGCTGCCCAAGTACACTTCGATGCGGGTCATCACTCCCAGCGACTCCTACAGCAGGGTGGAACTCGACAACGGCCAGGTTGGCTACGTCATGAGCGCGCACGTGGCCGCACAGCAGGCGGCGGTTCCGACGGGCGGGATCGAGCGTTCCATTCCCACGTCCGGCGGCAGGACGGACCGGATTCCCACCACCATTGATCCGCAGCTGCCGCCGATTGTCCCGGTTGACTGAGCGCGGGACTTGTCAGGCGCGGTATTGTTCGTAGGCGTCGACGATGCGTCCGACCACCGGGTGGCGGATGATGTCTGCCGCACTGAAGTGCTGGAAAGCGATGCCCTCGATGCCTTCGAGGGCGTGTTGGGCCTCCGCAAGTCCGGAGCGGACCCCGGGCTTGAGGTCCACTTGGGTGATGTCACCGGTGATCACCATGCGGGAGCCTTCGCCCAGCCGGGTGAGGGCCATGAACATTTGCTCGCGGGTCGTGTTCTGCGCTTCGTCGAGAATCACAAACGAGCGCGAAAGGGTGCGGCCGCGCATGAAAGCCAGTGGTGCGATTTCGATGGTGCCGTCCTCGAGATAGCGTTGGCCTTCGAGGGGATCGAGCATGTCGTGGATCGCGTCATAAAGCGGGCGCAGATAGGGGGCGATTTTTTCGCGCAGGTCGCCGGGCAGGAAGCCGAGGGCTTCTCCGGCTTCCACCGCGGGCCGCGTCAGAATGATGCGTTGCAGGGTCCCCTGCTTGAGCAGGGTGAGGGCCATCGCCATGGCGAGATAGGTTTTACCGGTTCCGGCGGGCCCGAGGCCGAAGACCACATCATGGTTTTCGATTGCGCGAACGTAGGCAAGCTGTGCGGGAGTTCTCGGAGCGACGGGCTTGCGGCCGCGGGAGCCGACGAGTTTGACGCCGGCCAGGTCGGTGACGGTGACCGTTCCGGCATTGGCCGCGATGTCGACCGCCAGGCGGAAATCCCGCGAGCTGATCCGGCTGCCCTGGCGTTTGGCGTTTTCGAGGTCGGTGAACACCGTCTTGGCGGCGGCGACGGAGGCGTCGGCACCTTTCAGGGTCAGCCAGCCGTCCCGGGTGACGATTTCGACCACGAAGGCCTTCTCGAGGTAGGCAAGGTTGCCCAGATCGTTGGCAAACAGGTCGTGGAGGAACTGCGGGGTGTCGAACTCGAGTTTGATTTCCATGGGACGGGCTTTGCGGATGGATGCAGATCGTGGGAAGATCGGTGCGGCCGTAAAGGGTGAAAAGCGCTTTCGGACGGATGGTTCTTGAATCCCGGCCCGGCATCGATTGAATTCCCGCTGTGAAAAGCTGCACGATCCTTCTCGTCCTGACCGGTCTGGTGTCCTGTGTGGACATGCACGACCCCCTGGTGGTCAAGCAATACCAGCTCAGGGACCAACTGCGTGATCACGGAGAGGAACCGATGGTCAGGATGGAAAAAGAGCGGCGTCTGCGGGGTGCGATCAGCATGGAGGAGCGCCGTCAGCGGCTAGGTCAATACTACACGCTCATGTGGAAGGATTTCAAAGGCGTCGGAGCAGGCCCGGTGGAGGTGGTCTTTGAATACCGCCAGGGCGCTTCGGCAAGCCGGATCAAGCGCATGAGCAGGCGTTTCGAGTCATCCGCATCCAGTGGAACCGCTGAATTTTCGGTCATTGGCGACGACTACTTCGAGAACGGCAAGGTGCTGGCGTGGCGTGCCACGGTCCTGCGCAACGGCAAGGAGGTTGCCGTGCGCCGTTCTTACCTTTGGAACTGAGCGTCCCGGTTGCGATTGCCCGGATCAGTCGGGCATGCTGACCGTGACGATG
This sequence comes from uncultured bacterium, assembly GCA_965650215.1. Lineage (GTDB taxonomy): Bacteria > Verrucomicrobiota > Verrucomicrobiia > Verrucomicrobiales > Akkermansiaceae > Luteolibacter. Next base: position 16,595 of record CBFGOB010000002.1, read on the forward strand.
AGCTTGGCGAACAGCCTGTTGTCGGTCGCGAGGCTGCGGCGGATTTTGACTTCGACCAGGTCGATGCCGGTGCCGGCTCCATCGTTGGTGACGCTGATGATGACGTTGGTGCCGTCGTGCACGGCAGTGTTCCAACTGGTCATCGAGCTGCTGTATTGCATGGCGATGCTGGTGCTGGCGTCGGCATGGGCGGCGTCCGAGCGCCGATAGGTGTAGATGAAGAAATCCGCATCGGTGCTGTCGAAGATCGGGGCGAGGCCGGCGTCATCGGCAGCGTTGGTCGGGTTGCCGCCGAGTGCCCATTCGAGTCCGCTGGTGAGCCCGCCGCCGTCAAAGTCGGTATCAGGATCGTTGTTTTCGAGGCCGTCGAAGCCGCCGCCCCAGGTGCTGTAGTTCGGGTGGATGGTGGCGATGGTGGCCGAGCCCGTGTGACCGGATCCGTCATCGACCGTGAAGGTGAGGTCGCTGCCGGCCACGGTCGGGGTGATGCTCACATCGCTGAGCACACCCGCCACAAAACTTGCAGAAGTTCCGGTCACGCCCGCGGTGCCGCCGAATCCGACCGTTCCGGTGAAGGAGGTCACTGTTTCGTTGGCTGCGTTCTGGGCGGTGATGGTGATGCCGGTGATCGCGCTGCCGACCGACTGCGGTGAGGCGATCGAGGAAATGGCGAAATGATGCAGGGTGCCGGCGACGGCGCTGAGGCTGACGTTCCGGGTGGTGGTGCCGAAGCCGTTGGTGATGTTGTTGAAGGTGACCGTGTCCTCGTGGTCGCCCTCCGCCAGCGAGTTGGCATCGCTGTTGATGCTGACTGTGACCTGGGTGCTGCTGTTGCCTGCGAGGGTGCCGCTGGTGGCGCTCAGGGTCAGCCAGTCCGCGGTTTTGGTTGCGGTCCAGCTGACGGGGGAGCTGCTGTTGTTGCTCAGCGTGTAAATTTTGCTGGCGGGTGTGAAGGGTCCGCCCTGGCTGCCGGTGGCGAGGTAGTCCCCCGAGCTGACTTCAAGGGTTCCGCCGGGGTTGGTGCCGGTCAGCAGGACGCTGTCCACATTCCAACCGGTTCCCCCCACGTAGGCGTCGGTGGCGAGCTGCCAGCGGATCCTGAGGGTTTTGCCGGCGTATTTCGCTTCGTCTGTGAAATCGATCACCGTTTGGATGTAGCCGCTGCTGTCTCCCGTCCAGGCGTCTTTGCCCATGATCGGACTGTTGTAGAGGTAGCTGATCCAGCGGTCGTAGCTGCCGCGGCTGAACGAGGCGCCGGAGCCCTCATCGTCGATGCCGAACCAGTCGCCACCATCCAGAGAGAACTCGATGCGTCCGCCATCGAAGCCGTCCTCCATGTTGTAGGCGTGCCAGAAGCTCAGCTGGAGGTCGGTGGCTGCGGCAGAGATGGGGATCGCGGGGCTGGTCAGGTAGGAACTGGATGCCGCCACTCTGGCCTTCAGGTAGGCCGATCGCGTCGGGGATTGGCTGCTGGTGCTGACGATCGACCAACCGCCCGCGCTCCAGTTGGCGGGCATGGTGGTGGTGGCGTCGAAATTCTCGCTGAACAGCGTGCCGACCGGCATTGTGATTGTGAAGCCGTTGGTCAGGGTGGCGGTCGCATTGTCGGGGTTGCGCACCTCCGCATCCCATTTGCCGACGGCCGCGCTGGAGAGATTGAATTGGCAGCTTAGGGAGGTGGGGCTGTTGAATTGCACCGAAGTGCCGATGACGTCCGGGCTTCCCGACCTGCGCAGCCGCACGGTGGTGCCGCTTTCGAAGAGGGTGCCGGTGATGGCCGCATCGACCGTGCTGCCGAATGCTGCCGATCGAGGGGTGATGCTGCCGATCCGCAGCATCGGGATGGGATCGATGATGGTGCCGCTGATGAAGTATTGGCCGAGGCTGCCGTAGCTGGTGTAGCCGGTCGGGCTGGTGGCCTTGGGGTTGCCTGCGCCGGAGTTTTTGACGTGCAGGTAATAGATGCCCGCAGGCAGGGTCATGCTGATACCCGCATAGGTTTCGGTCTCCGGATTGTTCGAGGCGACCATGTCTCCCTGCTCGTTGTAGAGCTCCATCGAGACGTCGAGATTGCCGCCGAACGTGTCGGTCGGCTGTTTCCATGGATTGACGTTGAGTTGCACGGCACCGGCTCCGGTTTCGAAGGCAAACACATCGACGTCGGTGTTGGTTTCGATGATGCCCTTGTTTTCCGGGTTTTCGTTGGCAGGGTCGTTCTGGGGGTTGGTCGAGCTGATTGTGGTTCCTGCGGTCACCGTGAGGGCGGTGGCCGCGGCATTGCTGTTGCCGTGGTCGTCCGCGCGGTAGGCCACCCTGTCGCTGATGATGTCGAGGTCGTCTTCGGTTTCGTTGGCCAGGTAGTATTCGCCCTTCGACCACTGGCTGACGTTGCGGCCGTAGCCGACGCCCATGATCGGGCCCCAGGAAATGGAACCGGTGCCGTGGCCGCCGTAGTAGGCGGCTCCGGACGTCAAGCCGTCATGGCTGAGGCCCATGTTGTGGCCCATTTCGTGCGAGGCGGCCTCGGCGACAATGTCCGGGTCGCCACCGCCGTTGGTGCTGGTCACCCAGGCTGGCTGGTAGGTCGGGTTGTAGTTGGTTTCCCCGAAGACTCCGACATAGGCTACGCCGCCTGATCCGGCGTGGGGAAGTGCCACGTTGTTGTTGTCGGTGGTTTCGCAGATCAGCAGCCAGCCGACGTTGTCCTTGTTGCCGTTGTAGTTGACCGGATCGTAGGCGACATCGGTGGTGACGTTGATGTCGAAGGGCGCGTAGTCCTCGGCAACCCGCTGCCAGATGTTTTTCATCCAGGCCTGTTCGGCATCGTTGAAGGTGGTTCGGTCGCCATCCTGGGACCAGACCTTCACGTTCCAGCTGCTGACGCCTGCCGATGAATTCCATGCAGTTCCGCTGACGATGGCCCCGTTGAAGTCCAGATAGATGTGTTTGGTGGCACCGGGTTTGGAGTTGTAGGCCGGGGGGGTGGCGACCGGAACCGATGCGCCTCCGGTGGTGGTTCCGGCACTTGGGGCCGGAGCCGTGTCCACGGTGTTCGAGGCTTCCGGCGCGGCGTCGTGATGATGATCCTTGCAGTTGCCGTCGCGGTCGGAGCAGACCGTGTAGATGCCGCCGTGGTTGTCCACGCGGAGGTGGCGGGCGGCGTCGAAGGCGGCGAAGCTCATGGTGTGGAGCCAATCCAGCGCTTTTTGCCGTGCTTCCGGGCCAAGGGTCTCGAGCTTGCTTTTGAGATGTCCGGCGGGCAGCTCCTCGACGGTGAACGGATTGCCCCTGCCGAACATTTTGTGGCCCGGCGCGGTTTCCGCGAACGCCGGCCATGGGCTGAGGCAGAGGCAGGCGAATGCCAGAAGTTTGCCGGAAGTGAGGGATGCGTTCATCGGTTCGGTTTCGGATGGCGAAGGGAGGCTTGGCTCAGGATGCGGGGTGGCGTCAGCCGTCGCATGCGGTGGCCCGATTGCGATGGGTTTCTAGCATGGCGGTTCCGGCGAATGCAAGGCCCGCGGATGCAAGAATACGGTTTTGGGAAGCGCGAAAATGCAGGATTTCGCGTCATTCCCGGCGAAAGCGCCCGGTTGGGGAGGTGCAAGGGGCGGAAGGGTGGGGAAATGCCTGCCGCCGGAAGATGTCTGTTGACCGATGCGGATCCTATCCTATGGTTTCGGGCATCTTTGCGTCATTGACGCGCACTCACCTGTGACTACGGAACAAGCTATTGCGATCGGAGTATTTGAGGGGTTCAGTTGGATCCGGTGTGAAGGCAAGGGATCGTTCCTCAACAGTCCGGTATTGAAATCCTTCGGGGACGCCCGGATTGCCGGTGGCGAGCGGGTGCTGGTGGTGGATCTGGCGGCCTGCACCGGCATGGATTCCACGTTCATGGGGACGCTCGCCGGCATGGCCTCCCGGTTGGCCGCGGTCGAGGGTGGGGTGCTGCAGATTGCCGAGGCCTGTGACCGCAACCGCCGCTCGCTGGAGGATTTAGGATTGGATTTCCTGATGCAGATCGACCCGCCGGAGGCCAAATGGCGTGACGACCTTGTCCGAATCCGCGCGGAGCTCAAGCCCGTCGAGAGCGCACAGGCCATGGAGCAGAAGCAACGGACCCGCATGGTCCTGCAGGCGCATGAAGTCCTGTCGGCGGTCAATGAAAAGAATGCCCGCGAATTCGCCAACGTGGTCGAGACGCTCAAGGATCAGCTTGACGACGGCCGCAAGCGGGAGTCCTGATTGGCGGCGAGTCGGCACCCCCAGATCATGCAAATCCCGTACGAACTGTCAGAAATTCCATCGTGGATTGCTGGGGTTCTGGTGCTGGTCACGACGGTCTTGCTTTTGGCCTTGCGCAACCAGCGGCGGCGGAACCGCAAGATGCGCAGCCGGTTTCGGGATTTCGAGGGTGAAGAGCAGCGGATGTTCTCGTTCCTTCATGAGCTGGGTCAGGCAATCGAGAAAGAGCCTTCGGCCGGCGCGCTTTCGAAACTCATTGTCGACGGCATTGGTGGTGTCCTGAATGCGAGGGGCGGGGCGGTTTATTTCCTGGGTGCGTCGAAGGACCATTTGGTTCCGGCCTACCTATCCGAAAATTGTCCTCCATTGATCGGCGTTCCCTACGAGATCCGCAAGAAGGCCGCGAGGGATCCGAGGGCGCTCGAGAGTCATTTGCGCTTGTCGCGCGTTGCGGTGGATGAAGGGATTTTGGGTTATTGCCTTGCGGCAGGAAGCCCTGTGCATGTCAAGGATGTCAAAAGCCATCCGGCGTTCCGCGACGCGCTCACCCAGTATACCGACCACGTCAGTGCTTTTTTGGCCCCCTTGCGTCATGCCAACAAGGATTTGGGTGTGTTGGTTGTGGCCAGGAGGCATGAGGACGGCGCGTTCAGCCAAAATGATTTCTCGGTTTTTTGTTCGGCTGCGGAGCAGTCCTCGTTTGCCATCGGCAACGCCAGGTTGCACCGGGAGGCCCAGGAGAAGCGCCAGATGGACAGCGAGCTGCAGAATGCCCGTGAAGTGCAGCGCATCCTGCTGCCCCAGGAGGAGCCGGTGATCGCCGGTTACCGGGTGAGTGGCACCAACCTTCCGGCGCGGGTGATCAGCGGCGACTACTACGATTACATCGAACTGGGGGATCAAAAGTTCGGCATCGCGATTGCCGATGTGTCGGGCAAGGGGGTGCCGGCGGGGTTGCTGATGGCGATGTGCCGCAGTGCCCTGCGTTCGGTCGCGCCCGGAAAGACTTCGCCCGCCGAAATCCTGGCTGCGGTCAACCGTCAGCTTTTTCCCGACATCCGCGAGGACATGTTCATCAGCATGGCGTTCTGCATCGTGGATGAACGTGGTGGCCGGATGAAGTTCGCGCGGGCGGGCCACGATCCCGCGCTGCTGTTCCGGCGCGCCACGGGCCAGGTCGAGCAGCTCAGGTCTCCGGGACTCGCCTTGGGTGTGGATGAAGGGACGGTGTTCGAGCGTGTGACCAAGGACCAGGAGGTGGAGCTGCAGCCGGGGGACTGTGTGCTTTTGCACACCGACGGTGTCCGGGAGGCCATGGATGCGCAGGACCAGGAATTCGGGATGGAGCGCATGTCGGAGTATTTCCGCGATGCCGCTCCGCTGGGCTCCGAGGCGGTGTTGGTCCGCATCCAGGAGGAGCTCCGGCAATTTACCGGTGATGGGCCCCAGATGGATGATATTACACTGGTGGCGATCGAGAAAAAGCGTTAGACCGCTGGTTTCCTGCAGCGGTGCGGTTCGCCGGTTGTGCTGTGTCGGGTTCAGTCCGTCTGCGGCTGTTGGGAATATGCCGCGGTTTATTTGAAATTGTGGATTGCCGTGGACCATGGAATCACGTGAAGTCGCCCCATGCGTTACGAAAAGATCGACACCGGCCTGTTCATCCGCAACCGCGCGCGCTTGGCCAAACTGCTCAAGCCCAACAGCGTGGTGATCCTTCACGCAAACGACATTTATCCCACCAATGCGGATGGCGTGATGCCGTTCAAGCAGAACGCCAACATGATGCACTTGTGCGGGATCGACCAGGAGGAGACCATTCTGGTGCTGTTTCCGGACGCGCAGAACCCCAAGGACCGCGAGATTCTCTATGTCAAGGAAACCAGCGAGTGGATCGCGGTCTGGGAGGGTGCCAAGCTGACCAAGGAGAGGGTGCGGGAGATTTCGGGCGTCGAGCGCGTCGAGTGGCTCGGCGAGTTCAACGGCTTCTTCAACACGGTGGTGCAGCAGGCGGACCATATCTATCTGGAGACCAACGAGCACAACCGGATGTCCACGCCGGTCGAGACCCGCAATGCGCGGTTCATCAAGGAATGCCAGGAGCGCTATCCTCTGCACCGCTACGAGCGCCTTGCCAAGCTGATGCACGAGATCCGGGTAATCAAGGATCCGGAGGAGATCCGCCTGATCCAGAAGGCCTGCGACATCACCGAGGCGGGATTCCGCCGCATCCTGGGTTTCATCAAACCGAATATCGGCGAGTGGGAGATCGAGGCGGAGCTGATCCATGAATTCATCCGCCGGGGTTCGAGGGGTTTTGCCTATGCTCCGATCATCGGTTCCGGCCTGAGCAACTGCGTGCTGCACTACATCGAGAACTCCAAGCGCTGCCTGGACGGCGAGTTGGTGTTGCTGGATGTGGCGGCCGAATACATGGGTTGGAATTCCGACCTCACGCGGACGGTTCCCGTCAACGGCCGCTTCACCAAGCGCCAGCGACAAGTCTACAGCGCGGTGCTCCGGGTGTTTCAGGGGGCCAACGAGATCCTGCGGCCCGGCAACTGCATTCTGGAATACCAGAAGCAGGTGATCGAGATCATGGAACGCGAGTTGGTCGGCCTCGGCCTGTTCACCGCGAAGGAGGCCAAGGCCCAGGGGCCGGACAAGGCGCTGGTGAAGAAGTACTTCATGCATGGCACCTCCCACCACATGGGACTGGACGTGCACGACGTGTGGGGCGGCCCGAGCGAGAAATTCAAGGAGGGCATGGTGTTCACCATCGAGCCCGGAATCTACCTTCCTGAAGAAGGGTTCGGGGTGCGGCTTGAGGATGATTTCGTCATCGGCAAGAAGAAGAACACCAACCTCATGGCGAACATTCCGATCGAGGCTGACGAGATCGAGGAACTGATGAACGCCAAGTGAGCTGCCGGAGTGCGGCGGCTGCTCATAACAGCTCCGCAGCGATCGGGTCCACCAAGGCGCGGCCGTTGCGGATCAGGATGAGCCTTCCGTGATCGATGCGGGCCAATCCTTCATCGCAAAGCCCCCGCGCCCGTTCGCAAGCTTCCTTATCCAACAGATCGAGGGTGATGCCCTCGGAGGTCCGTAGCCCGAGGGCGATGCGTTCGACGCGCCGGGCTTCGGAGTCGAGCGTTTCGGATTCGGCGAGGGCGTGACCGAGGGTTTCGACCTGTTGGACGTAGCCGGCGGTGTCGGCGGTGTTACGGGAGCGGGTGCATCCGAGCGTCGAGACCGCCGAGGGACCGAGGCCGAGGTAATCCTCGCCGTGCCAGTAGCCGCGGTTGTGCGTCGAGTGGCGTCCGGGTTGTGCGTAGTTCGAGGTTTCGTAGTGGTCGAATCCCGCAGCGCAAAGCAGCTCGCGTCCGATCTCGAAAAACGACGCGTCGACATCCTCGGATGCCGAAAAATCGCCTTTTTTCAGCGACTCGAAAAACGCCGTATCCTCCTCATAGGTCAGGTTGTAGGCGGAGATGTGATCCGGTTTCAGGGCGATCGCCTGCTGGAGGGTGTCGCGCCAGTCGGCCTCCGTTTGTCCGGGGATGGAGAACATCAGGTCGATGTTGATTTCGGGGATGCCGGCATCGCGCAGCAGCATCACCGATTCGGCGGCCTGTTGCGGGCTGTGTTCCCGGCCGAGTGTTTGCAGCACATGCGGTGAGAACGACTGGATGCCGAGCGAGACACGGGTGATTCCGAGTTTGTGGAAGAGCGCCGCTTTGGCGGCATCGAAGGTTGCGGGGTTGGCCTCGAAGGTCACTTCCTCAAGCGTGCTGAAGTCGATGAGCCTGTGGAGGGTGCCGAAGAGCCGCTCGAGGTGGGCGGGCGAGAGCATGCTGGGGGTTCCGCCGCCGAAGTAGATCGTGCGGGGCGTGGTGTGGATCCGCCCGCGCGCTTCGGCGGCCAGTGCGTCGATGAAGCGTCCGATCGGGGTGTTGCCGGGCGTGTGCTTGTAGAACGAGCAGTAGGGGCAGACGCGGTGGCAGAACGGGATGTGGAGGTAGAGGAGCAATTCGAGGCGGGTTGTCGGAGCGTTTTGGCTTACCAATCGCTGGCTTGTGGAATAGGGATACAGTCATGCCCGGATCGAATGCCATCGCAATTGCAATTGTCATCCTGCTTGGAGGAATTTCCGGTCTGAGGGGCGCTCCCGTGCATTTGGTCGATGAGCCGCTTGCGAAGCACGAGCGCCTGGACAACGGGGTGATCCTGCTGGATTTCGGCAAGGTGGCATTCGGCAACCTCAAGGTGCGGATGCCGGGGTGGTTTGGCGGCACCTTGAAATTCCATTTCGGCGAAGCGATCAAGGACGGCCGGATTGACCGCA
>CBFGOB010000003.1:0-19574 GCA_965650215.1 uncultured bacterium
GATCGGCGAGTTCGTCGCGGAGATCGCCAAGGCGAAGACCATCATCTGGAACGGTCCTCCGGGAGTGTTCGAGTTCGACGCCTTCAGCGCCGGCACCAAGGCGATGGCCGATGCCATGGCCGCCGCGACGAAGGCCGGTGCGATCACCGTCGTCGGTGGTGGCGACACCGCCACGGCGGCGAAGAAATTCGGCGTGGCCGACAAGGTGACCCATTGTTCGACCGGTGGTGGTGCCAGCCTTGAGTTCCTCGAAGGCAAGGTGCTTCCCGGTGTGGCGGCGCTCAACGACAAGTAAGCCCAGCGACTTTTCCAACCCCCAACTCCACGATCGATATGAACCGCAAGCCGATTTTCGCCGCCAACTGGAAGATGAACAAAGGTGCTCAGGAAACCGAGGACTTCGTCAAAAGCTTCCTGACCAAGATCAAGGGCCATGATTTCCCCTGCGATATGGTCATCGCGCCACCCTTCATCTCGCTGCCCAAGCTGGCGGACCTCATCCACAACGCCAACACCGACCAGAACGCCCACGCGATCGGCATCGCGGCCCAGAATTGCTCGCAATTCGACTCCGGTGCCTACACCGGCGAGGTCAGCGTGCTGATGCTGCGCGAGTTCTACGTCCACTACGTCATCCTCGGCCACAGCGAGCGCCGCTCGATCTACGGCGAGACCGATGCGGTCATCAATGCCAAGATGAAGAAGGCCCGTGAGGCCAACCTCAAGCCGATCTTCTGCATCGGCGAGACCCTCGAAGAACGCGAGTCCGGCAAACTGGAAAGCGTCCTGCGCACCCAGGTGACCGAAGGCCTCAAGGGCCTGACCGAAAAGGACATGGGCGACACCGTGATTGCCTACGAGCCCGTGTGGGCGATCGGCACCGGCGTCACCGCCACCACCGAACAGGCACAGGAAGCGCATGCCTTCGTGCGCTCGCTGGTTGCAGGCCTTTATGGCGATGACATCGCTTCGCGCCTGCGCATCCAGTACGGCGGCTCCGTGAAGCCCGGCAATGCCGCCGAGCTGATGGCCTGCCCGGACATCGACGGTGCGCTGATCGGCGGGGCCTCGCTCGATCCGCAAAGTTTCTTCGACATCATCCAGAACGGCTGCGCCAGCTGAGGCTGCCGACCTTGTGTATGATCCGCTCCGTCTGGTGCTTCCTGTTCCTGGTCATCCTTGCAGGGAGCACCGTGCGGGCGGACCATGTGATCGTTTCCGGCGGGCCCTCCCTGCGGCAGTGGGAAGACCTCCGGGCCAAGAAGGACCGGCATGACCGCTGGTGGGCGAATTTCATCCGTGCGGCCACCGTCCGCATGGACCAGCTGCGCAAGGACCCGGGATCCGATCCACGGATCGTCTGGTTCGTGTTCCGGCCGAGTTTCGAGGCCAGAGGCAAGGAAGACGGAAAGCCCTACACGACCTGGATTTCCGAAGTCGCCGCCAAGCGCGGTGCGACCCTGATCTGGTTCAGCAGCAGGGAGGAGTTCATCCGCCTGCTCAATGCGCGGCCGAAGCATTCGATCCGCAGCTTCGACTTTTTCGGGCATTCGAACCGCTATGCGTTCATGTTCGAGTATGGGGCCGACATCATCGCGTCCTCCACCGCCTGGCTGCATCAGAACGACCTGCACCTCATCCGGCCCTCGATTTTCCGCAAGGATGCGGTGTGCACCAGCTGGGGCTGCCATACGGGCCAGAGCATGAGCGCGGAGTGGAAAAAGGCGCTGAATGTGCCGCTGCGCGGGGTGAAGGGGCCGACGAATTACGTCGCCGTCGGCCAGGGTTTGCTGCCCACGGCCAGCGGTGCCTGGACCGAATGAGGAATTTCGCTCTTCCGGCTTTTCGCTTCTCACTTCTTGCTATCTGCTTCCCAACAAGTTGCCAATTGAGGATCAATTGCTCGAATTCCACGACATCATGACGCTCGCCGAACTCCAAGAACTCCACTCGCTGCCATTTTTCGAGCTGCTCAAGCGCGCACGCGCGGTGCACGACACGCATTGGCCCGAAGGCAAGATCCAGCTTTGCACCTTGCTTTCGATCAAGACCGGCGGCTGTTCCGAGGACTGCGCGTATTGCTCGCAATCCGCCCGCTACCAGACCGAGGTCGAGAAGCAGGCGCTGCTTGAGCGCGAAGAGGTCATGAAGCACGCCCGCGCCGCCAAGGAATCCGGATCGACCCGCTTCTGCATGGGCGCGGCCTGGAAGGGCGTGCGCGGCGGCACGGAGAAATTCGATCAGGTCCTCGACATCGTGCGCGACGTCGCCGCCCTCGACATGGAAGTCTGCGTGACGCTTGGCGAACTGGGGCTCAAGGAAGCCGAACAGCTCCGCGACGCCGGGGTGACCGCTTACAACCACAACCTCGACACCTCGCCCGAGCATTACCCCAACATTGTCACCAGCCACACTTACGAGGATCGTCTGCGCACGATCCGCGCCGTCCAGGATGCGGGGATTTCGGTCTGCTGCGGCGGCATCCTCGGCCTCAGCGAAACGATCACCGACCGCCTGCGCCTGCTGGAGGTCATTTCCAATTTCAATCCGCAACCCGAGAGCGTGCCGATCAATTCGCTGATGCCCCAACCCGGCACGCCGCTGGCGGAAAACCCGCAGGTCGATCCCTTCGACCTGGTGCGCATGATTGCCTGCGCGCGGATTGCCGTGCCGAAGGCCAAGGTGCGTTTGTCGGCAGGCCGCACGCGGCTTTCCGACGAGGTCCAGGCGCTTTGCTTCTTTGCCGGTGCGAACTCGATTTTCTACGGCGAGAAGCTCCTCACCGCCGAGAACCCGGAAACCGCCAAGGATCTGGCCCTGCTGAAAAAGCTCGGTCTTGAAACCCTGATGCCCGACCGCTCCTTGCAGGCTCCTGAAAAGGATCACGCCCTGCCGGCATCGCCTTCGCCCGAAGGCGCGCTGGCGGCTTCCTGCTGCACCACCGCCGGCTGCTGCTGATGCCCGAAGCGGCTCTGCTTCCAGAGCCTTTTCAGAAAGGGTCTTGCGCCGCCACCATTCCGTCATCGTGGCGATGGCTTTGCTGGAATGACTTTCGCGACGTTCCGCCGGCTTTCGGCAAAACAGCCTGCCGGCCCTCGACGATCCGCACCGGTCCGACCAGGCCGGCTTCGAGGGCTTTCCATGGCATGCGCTTGCCGATGCGGAAGGGTGGACGCCATACGGTGCCCGGCTCCTGGCCCTTGTAAGCAACAGACTCCGCAAGCGCTACGGATACAGGACTCCGGAAGAGCTTTTCAATTAGATATTACTCTGTTGCACTTCGCACTTGAACCTGAGCTTCTTGTTATGCCGTGGGGAGCTGTCGCCAACTGCCAGTGGAATCTTTACGCCAGAACTCAACCGAAGCTCCAGGCGGGTATGCTGAATTGTCAGCTCGTGACTTCCTAATCCGTATGTCACCCTTGAAGAGATCAACAATCCATCGATCCTTGGGATCTTTGCCGCCGCGCTGAACAAGGATCTGGAGGACATCTGCTTTGAGTGACGCGTCGGATAAAGCAATTCCTTCTGGCAGTTCCGACGGCTTTATGGGCACTTTAGCAGCGTCGTCGAGTTCCTGCTTCGGATGATTATCACTAGCAACACCGCTACGAGTTACGCATGCGGAAGAAAATGCGATGACGGCGAATAGAGATAGGTAGTTCATCTTCATTTCTTGCACGTTTGAAGTGTGGCACGGCGGGGAAAAGGCTTCCAGAGCGCAGCGAATTAGCGGCGTTGCCCGCCGTTGCCACTACTGACTTGTTCGCCTTTCTATTCATTCTCGAGTTCGGCCAAGCGCCTGCGAAGCTCAGCCTTCTCCTCTTCCACGGATCGCTTCGGACTATCCTCGACAATTCTATCGTTCGTCAAATAGACACCGCTCATCATGGATGTTTTGACGTGTGCTCGATGCACCCTTCCTTCCCGATCACGATAGACAATCTCGTAAATCCTTGAGTCCTTCTCTCCAAACCAACCCGGACCGAATGGATCCCAGCTCTTGTCGATAAGCTCGCAACCCATGTCGCGCATGTATTGCTCGACGCGCTCTCCATCAAACGAGCCTGCCATAAGACGAATCACGACCGCAAGAATGATGAAGCCAACGATGATTACAGCAGGTTCCATGAGGCCATTAGCTTTTTTTGGCGAACGTTAGAAGTGTGGCATGGCGAGCTAATGACGTCGAGAAGGAATAGCGCTAGTGATGCTTATCGCCGATGCCACCACTGACTTGTTCTTCTCTTTGGATTCTTCGCTTTCGTCGAGTAAGCAACCGATCTGTCAACGTCCCGTAGAGTGCTGCGGAAATAACCGAGCCAATAATGAAGACCGAAATCCCCACAGCTGGGGGCACCAGATTCTTCACACCAAGAAACCATCCAATGCTTCCAAAGGGATTAAGTGTGACGAGCGCTGACGAAGCAACCACACGATGCACCTGGTCACCATGAGACTCGTTGAATGCAGCCCCAAACTCGACAAGAAGCAACCAGCATCCCAAGCCAAGACCAACCGCCAAGAAAATGAATGTCAGACAACAACCTGTGAACAATTCTTTGGCTGCGCGATCCATGGATTCTTTAAGAACGTAGAGCGCATGCACCCCAGCTAGCAGGGCCGGAAGTCGCACACAGGGTTAAGGTTGTAGTTACAGGAAATCATCGCAAAGAACCGGCTAGCTGGGGTTGCCATGTCGCGGCTTGTTCGCACCTTTTCTTTTAATATGCTGATACTCGGAGATAAACGACTTCACCAGTAAGATAACGCCGAGTATAATGAAAATGATCATCCATGTCTTGGATCGTTCGAACATCAAGGCATTAAGCAATGACCACGAACCGCCAGAAACTCGTGAATTGTATCCGTTGTTTATTATCTCGTTGCCAATCACATGAACATATTGATCGGTAACGTGAAACCACGCTCCAATCCCAAGACTAATAATTCCGCTAATTCTGTCGATGGTAGGGTTCATATAATTTATTGCGAACGATAGAAGTGTAGGCACCGCGAGGTGGGCTGTCCAGAGCGCAAGCGAACTAGCGAGCTTGTCCGCGGTTGCCTACCATGGCTTGTTGGCCTTTTAGATTCATTGGTAAAATCTGAACATCAGTCTTACGATAAAGCCGATCACAACCAGAGAATAGATCAGTAAAAAGACTCGTTCTTTGCCCCGATTGACCGCGAGATAGACGATGACGCACACCGAATAAAAAACTAAGATATTCAAGGAGGCAGAGACATGCCCAGGAAGCCCCGGGGGCGGGACAGGCAACAACGTGTGCCACGCAACTAATACACCGCAAGCGATGATTGGGATCAGAAATATGTATCTCATATTGCATTAGTTCATCACCTATCGATTAGCTCTCTACTTAATAATTACTCAGGCCAACGCCAAAGGCCTGCCAACCCGCTACTGGGGGCGAGGCTTCGACTCGGGGTTAGGGGTTAATTCATCTGTCGGATTCGACTGCAAAGCGGTAGCGGGTTGCGCAGCGCCGGATTGTTCGGTCTTCTCTGCTCGTGATGTCACCGTCATAAGTGTCCATACACACCCGCCAAAGATCATTAGCATCAGAAAGTAAGGTTTGTTGTGGATGGTGCTACTCAGCATCATCAATACCAAGATGGCTGCTCCGACCGCGGCAGCACCAAGAACAATTCGTGACCAGAGATGATCTTTGTAGAAAAAGAGTGATGCGAAAATGCATGCCCCAGGGATTACGAAGTATTCGAAGATATGGGAAACCATGCAAGTAGGCGTCGGGTTGCCGCAAATACCGTAGCGCGAGATAGAGTAAACCGCGACAACAAGATAAGCTGTCGAGAGGACAAACCATGTTGCTGCAAGTAAGCCTCTGTTTCGCAACTTCATTTTAAAACCGAACGTTAGATGTGGAGGCACCGGCGGATCAAGCTCCGATTCAAATTGGGACGTTGTCGCCGGTTGCCTCGCATGACTTGTTAGCCTGTTGTTTTGCGGCATCGACCAACGGATTGAGTATGAAACGGTGTTCTGGAAGAAGTCCGCTCCAAGATTCCCGCAGGGTTCGCATGTCGGTCTCCCACTCGTTCATCGTATCCTCCCCGCTTACCATATTCGTGAGAATAATGCCAACACATGCCACGAACTCCCTCTCATGACCTGGCTCCCAGACCCAAACGCCCAGCTTGAGAGGCTCGTATGGATACCAGAGTTGCTCGTCGAGATCGAGAACGCCACCTTGCTCTATAACACGGTCAAGTTCTCTTCTGTGCGCCTCCGATTCTAGTCCGTAATCGAGACCGGCAATGAAATCCCGCTCGGCGTCGGTCAAACTTGTGAGGAACGTCGGGAAATTCATTTTCTTGGCTAACGTCAAGGGTCAGGCAACCCTACCAGCCGGGGGCGCGGGTGGCAAGCAGGGAAAGGGTTCGAGCCACGGAAAACCGCCGAACAAACAACGGGCTGGTAGGGGTTGCCTGCACCCGCTTGTTAGCCCTTGGGGTAGGTGACGCGACCATCTGAAGCAATGGAGAAAAATTTCTTCTTTTGCAGTGTCGCGAGGAGCTTGTCGATCTCGCTCGCTTCGATGCCTCCGGTAAACTGGAACATAGCCTCAATGGATCGAATCACACCATCCTTCTTCTTCGGGCTGAGCTTCTTCAAACGCTCCGCAACGTAAGACGACCGCTCGGAATGATTCATTCGGGGCTCGGCCTCGTGGGCTGCCGCCGTCGTTCCATTGGAAGGCTGCTCTCCAACTTGGAGGCGTTGCAACGCTTCGTATTCTTGGGTCGTCATCTCGATGATCACGCTGCCGGTGGTTGTGGTTCCGATCTTCTTCATTCTTGGGCTAACGCTAATGTGGATGCGCCGCCGGGCAAGACTCCGAACCAAGAGCAAAGCTGATCGGCGGTTGCATCTCACGGCTTGTTCATCCTCTTCCGAATTGCCTAGAATCTGCTACCATGAAGACAAAACCACTACCATGCCCATTCTGCGGATCAATTCCGACCGTTGGACCGCCAGACGAATCCACTGAAGGAACCTGCTTCGGCTGGGTTCGATGCGAGAATCCCGATTGCACCGTGAACCCCGAGGCTGAAGATCGCCGCGAGGTAAACGGCGACGAAGGGCGGGAGCACTATCGCCAGATGGCCGTGGCGAACTGGAATCATCGGATGAACGTCTAAGAGCACGCAACCCTATCAGCGGGAGCGAGCGTCGATCACGGGGTTGATGTTAAAACTTCGGGAGAGCATGTAAACAGGGCGGCTGATAGGGGTTGCTGTGTCTCGACTTGTTCGCCTTCTTCGTTCTAGTGGTCGAATGGGCAAGGCTGCTTGTAAAGGTTCTCGAAGTGGTGGGGTCGACAAAACGCACTGAACTTAACGGTGCCACGTGCGCATCCCTCCTTGCGACATGGCCGGTCGGAATCCTCGGGTCCAAGGGTGTCGTAGAAATCTCTCTGCAACTTCAAAGTCACCTCAGCCGCCTCCCGCTGGAGCTTCTGACGGTCCTCATCAGACATCGGCGGTCCGTAACCATCCTTCCATGGTAAAGACTCGATCTCGTCGAGCGCACCACGTGACAATAGCAGCCACATGCGAAGTGATTCTTCGCGAGAGACTTGCTGGATATGGCGAGGCTCTCCGTCCTCTCCAAGGTTCTCCAATACCACCAATCCGCTCTCGAATACGGATAGTGTCCATCCACTCTCATGCTCAAGCCAAGTGTCTGGGTGCTCAGGGTCAGGTGTGTCGAGGTCTGCCAGGCACTCCCGCATCTTGGCCTCGTTAGGCTCGTTTTCGGAATCACCCCAGCGTCTCTGAACGTAGTATGTCACGGTAGTCTAGGATTCTTTGGGCGAACGTCAAAGTGCATACACCTCTACCAGCGACGGCAAGCAATGAAACGGAGGTGAAGCCATGAAACTGCGCAAGACTCCACCGACAAGGGGGCTGGTAGCGGTTGTATGGCACGGCTTGTTCGGCGCTTTCATTTCAGGGGTTCGCGGTTGGTGCGGGGACTACGTGCGGTTGGCTCTTCGGGGCGACCAGATCGACCGGGTTGTCGGGCGCTACCTGATTCCCGGATTCGCGTGTCTGGTTGTCTGGTTGGTTGGGGACTACTTGGTTGTCGTTATGAGCCAGAAGCTGAAGGAGGAACCCCGTCGACACCAGCAACAGTCCGACGTGCAGGAAAAACTTGCTGATGAGTATCTTGCAGCCAGCATCACCTCTAAGAATGATCCGGTTTGGTGCGATGTAGCTGGACATAACGAACGCATCGATCCAGATGACGACGGTTCCAGCAGAGTTGAGAATAAGGCCGAGCTTCTCCATGGTTTTATTTTTCTGCCGAATGTCAATGTGGACGCATCCGCTGACGAGAAAACCCCAACGCAGCAAACCAATGAGTGACACCCCAGAAACTCCAAAACACCCCGAGAAGCGGGTTGCCCAGCCACGCCTTGTTCGTCTTCGCGTGGATCGCCCGTGGCGGGAATACCCGCTCGGAACGAAGGCTCACGCTTGCATTGGCGGATACTGGCTGAAAATGGCTCACGGGTGGAAATGGAACGGGCCGAATGGAAACGGCGGAGCGTTCCCCACACCCGGCGGAGACGCCTGCGGCGCGTGCATCGAACTTCCTGAGACGAACGTCGAAGTGGTGGCACCCGCTACCGGGAGCGGCAGTACGAATCAGGGTAAAGGGTTCTAATCATAGATCAATCTCCGACTCGGGGCGTGGTAGCGGGTTGTCCACCCACGCCTTGTTCGCCTTGTTGTTTTTCACCGTGGAGCAGGTCATCAAAGCGCACGGCGGGACTACGATTGTTGTCGTCGAGGAATGCTTGGTATGCGGCAAGAGCTTCTGACGAATGAGTTACGGTGTAGGTGTATGTCGAGGAATCGAATTGAACTCCAGAGCCTGGGCTGGCAGCAAAGGGAAATCCTAATCGTTGAAAAACCTGCTCGAAGCAGAATTGGATCCACTGATCGTCAGTCAGCTTAGAGTGATCGGATCTCAGGATCGGGGCGAATGCGGCATACTGAGAGTGCTCCGCCTGCTGCTTCCGCTTCGCAGCATAGGCAAGACCCGCAGCAGCGTGTCCGGCTATATCCTCACTCAAGCCCCCTGGCCCGTCACTCAGAGTGAATGTCTCTGATTGCAGCCCACCGCTAGCTGGTTTGTCGCAGGCAGTGAGAGCTGCTGTCATTAGCAAAATGGCGTATCTGCGTATCATTTTGTGGCGAACGTAGAGCGCATGCACCCCAGCTAGCGGGGGCGGAAGTCACTCACAGGGTTAAGGTTGTAGTTACAAAAATTCATCGGAAAGAACCGGCTAGCTAGGGTTGTCATGTCGCGGCTTGTTCTGCTTCTTGATTTATTTCGCTTAGACCTTCGACTTAACCGAAAGTCCTGCATTCCTGATGTGGAAATCGATCTGCGAATCCACATATACGGAACGCGGTCCCTCAACAGGTGCATATGAGAGTAATACACCTTGGTCAGTCGCGGATACCTGAACGTCGTATAAGACGAATCCTTCCATCACGTAATCACGAAAACGGGTTATAACGTTCGACAGTTCATCGATTCGGCGAGGGTGGATGCTTGTTGCTGTCAGTCCAAACGTGAGACTGTCACCGTCCTGCCGAAAGAGCGAGTCGATGATCTCTGGGGATTCTCCATGGATCTCGATGGTCTTCATATTTCTTGCAGAACGATCAAGTGGAGGCACGCCGGAAATGAACACTGAATCCAAAAAAGAAGTTATCGGCGTTGCTCTCCCACGCCTTGTTCGTCGGGGTTGGAGGACGTTCCTTTGTGATGAGTGCGGACATCACTACGAGGCCGCAACACGCGATGCGATGTCACCCTCTGGCGATACCTGCCCGGAATGCAACGAATTGAACTTCCCGACTGAATACCGGATCGACGCGGAACTACCCTGCGACGATTACGGAAACTTGCGGGAATACCCGATCAATGTTTTTCCGGAGAACGTAGAGCGCGTGCACCACTACCAGCGGCGGCGCACGTCGATCATGGGGTTAAGGTTGTAATTACGGGAAAACATCGCAGGAGAACGGCTGGTAGTGGTTGTCACGACGCGACTTGTTCGCATTGGATTTTAATGTAGCGGGGCTCCGTAACCTGAATAAGCGAACTTAAGTTTGCCACGCACGAACACAAAGTGAATTACTTCTATAACTCTTTCTTCTTTATGAAGTTTGTCCGCACGAAGAAACCGTGTGGACGCCCCCTGTTGTTGGGTAATACTAGTGAGAGCAGGAGTCTGGGATATAATATTTTTTTGGTTATCAATTATGACGTAATCTTTGGGTATCTTTTGTCGAACTTCCCGCTCAGTCATACCATAGTTGATACCTGGAAATTTTGTCTCTTGTGATGAAGTCGCTTCTCTACGCCATTCATTTTTGGGTGTAACCGGAGCCGATGTACATGCAACTAATGCTAGTGCAATGCCGCCGAATATAATCGTCTGCAATTTTTTCATAATTGTATTTGCGAACGTTTGATGTGATGTCACCGCGTTATTGAGGTGAACATGGAAGGAAATTGAAAGGCTTATGGGCGATTGATATCTATGACTTGTTCGGCCTCTTGGATTCAAGGTCCTGGTCCATAGTTAAAAGGTGGCCAAAAAGTCTTGATGAAAAATAAACATAAAGGAACGGAGAGAATGGTGCTGATGAGAGCCAGTCCTACTGATCGAGCCAGAAACCCTCCGAACTCGTCTCTGAAGAATCTCCAGAAATAGTGGATCGTGAACAAAATGAGAAGACAGCCCAAGCAGATGGGCAGAACGAAAATAATCACGAACAGCGGCCCCTCTCCGAATGAATTCCGCACGATGGCGGCAGTTATCAATGATCCCGCAACGAGCGTTATCAAATACTCGATAATACAAAGTGGAATGGAGCGTGATTCCCGGTCTTTCATTATTTCTGCCGAACGTCAAAGCCCACCGGATCCCTGACTGAGGGCGAGGCTACGACTCGAGGTTAAGGTTGTAACTATCATAACGGCGAAACACGGAGCGGTCAGGGATTCGGTGCGGCGACTTGTTGGGCTTCTTCTTTCCGGGGCGTCATCTCCTCAACCTTACCAGCTGGAGTCCCTTCGATCACTGCATCACCCAACGTCACCGCAATCTTACCATCCTTTTGTCGGTCGGTCGCAATCACTCCCGTTACATTGACATAATATCCTAGCTGATCATCTGGCTTCTCGCCGCGTCTAAATCGAATCGTAAGCCGTTGAATATCCTTACCTGCTTCTGGGGCAAAGGGGTCCCATTCTGAATTGAAAAGCGCATAGTTTCCGATGCTGATTGCGTTGAGTGATCCGCGCACAGTCACTCTCTGACCCTCTGTCTGATACCCCTCGGTTGTAGAGTAAACTTCATCAACAATCATGACAGTAGGAGAGGAAATCATTTTTGAATTCGCCACATTGCCCTCATCGCGCCGACAACCGACCAACGTAAGCAAGACAACGCAAAGACCAATAATTGTTTGTGAATGCATGATCTTTATTTCAGCCCAACAGTATTTATTCGTAGGATGTCGAGGTGTGATATCCCGCGATCCGTAATTGCGCCAGGCTAGCAGATTCTTATTCACCATCAAGGAATTACAACGATTGAGGTGCGTATATCACCCCGCCGTGCCGCAGGGGGCGTAACGCGAGATGCCCAACCTGATATAACAGGCCCGATGCGAGGGTGCACATCAGCGGAAACTGTTCATGCGAACATTTCTTGGTTGACTGGCCCCACATGTCGTGGTTTTCTACCACCCATGAGCACGATGCGGTGGTGTTGGCGCAAGGATCTTGCGGAGTTCCGGGGGCTGTCGGAGCGCGATCGCTCGGGCTTTCTGCTGGTTCTCGAGTGGTTTGAAAATTTCCGCCTGCGGCACGATCTGGATTCCGGTCGTGATTCGGCCAAGACCTTCTGGAAAACCGAGGTGCTGCGTGAAGACCGCCCGCGCCAGGACTGGCAACTGGAGCAATGGGGGGATGCGATCCACTGGTATTTGAATTGGCTGCAGCTTGCAAGGAAGCCGGGGCGGACCACCGCAGTCTGGCTGAGCGCGTGCGAGCCGCTGTACGCTCAGCCTGTTCCCGCCGCGGTTTGGCCCGCCGCACGATGCTCTGTTACAGCGCATGGGCTGCTCGTTACGCCGAGTTTGCCAAGGACGAAGCCTCGGTGATCAAGGTCGAAACCGCCACCCGCTTTCTGACTTCCGTGGTCCGCGATGAGGACTGCGCCTACTCGACCCAAAAACAAGCGCTCAATGCGCTGGCTTTTTTCTTCAAGCAGGTCTGTGGTATCGAGGACCCGGTATTCGGGGTGAAGCTGCGCCAGACCGGCACGCGGGTGCCGGTGGTGCTTTCGAAGCCGGAGACCGGCCGCCTGCTGGCTCAGTTGGATGCGCAGCACCCGCGCCACGCCTTGCCGGCACGCGTCCAGTATGGCGCCGGCCTGCGCTTGTCGGAAGTCGTGCGCCTGCGCATCAAGGATGTGGATCTGGAGCGCGGCACGCTGACGGTGCGGCAGGGCAAAGGCGACAAGGACCGAATGACGGTGCTGCCCAAGCGCTTGCAGGAGGCGCTCGCGGCTCAGATCGCAGAAGCGCGCGCTCTCTGGGAAGAAGACCGCCGGGTGGGGCTGGCAGGCGTTCACATCCCAGGGGCGCTGGCGCGGAAATTCCGAAGGGCGGCGGAAAGTTTCGAGTGGTTCTGGCTGTTTCCCGCACGCCAGATCTCGACCGATCCCGAATCCAACACCCAACGCCGGCATCATCTGCACCAGAAGGTTTACAATGGGGCGATCAGCGATGCGGCGCGTGAGGCCGGCATTGAAAAGCGGGTCACCAGTCATGCCTTGCGGCACAGTTTCGCCACGCACCTGTTGGAAAGTGGCACCGACCTGCGCACCATCCAGGACCTGCTCGGCCATGAGGACATGGCCACCACCGAAATCTATCTGCACGTGGCGGTGACTTCGCACGGGCTTGGGGTGGTCAGTCCGCTCGACGAGGGCCTTCACGCATGGCACGGGGAGGCATCGGGGCTGGAGATCGCCTGAAACCTACCCCGAAACATTCCATTTTCTCAAGAGTTTGGCTGGAATGTGCGTGATGAAGTGGTGCTTTGGCGCTGACAAGTTGCTTTGGCTTTGGTATCGAACGGCATCGTTGGTGTGTGGCATTGCTTTGCCGGGCATTGGCGCATCCATCACTTCATCCCATCACTCCCATGCTTTGGAATTTGCAGCAAGGTTACCAATCCCAGCAGGCCGAAATGGCCGCGCATCGGGCGCAGACGAAGGCCGACCGCAGTGCGGGCGAGGTCAGCGACCTCAAGCAGCAGGTGGAGCGGCTTTCGCTTGCGTGTCAGGCGATGTGGGAGCTGCTACGGGACTATTCCGGGATGAGCGAGGAGCACATTGAGTCGAAGATCCTCGAGATCGACGGCCGCGATGGCCGGGTCGACGGCAAGATTGCGACCTTGATCCTGACCTGCACGGCCTGCGGCAAGCCGACCAACAGCAAACGTCAGTTTTGCGTGTTGTGTGGGGCGAGGGTCGAGAGGCCGCACCAGTTCGAGGGTTGAGGTCCTCTTCATTGGCATCCGCTATCACATGGACGCGTCGGAAACGCGTCCCTACCCAAGATGGACGCGTCGGAAACGCGTCCTTACCCAAGATGGGCGCGTCGGAAACGCGTCCTTACCCAAGATGGACGCGTCGGAAACGCGTCCTTACCCAAGATGGACGCGTCGGAAACGCGTCCCTACCTAAGATGGGGATGCTTTTTCCAGGCAGGGACCTTTTCAAGACCGCTTCTGGAGTCCGTGCAGTGGTGGTCCCGTCAGGAATCGAACCTGAACCTACGGCTTCGGAGGCCATCGTCCTATCCATTGGACCACGGGACCTGTTGCACGGCGCGCAAGGGCGCTAGGGGTATCCGCCCGGTCGCGGATTGGCAAGGAGAAGGATGGGGAAAAATCAGTCCTCGAAGAGCTTGGTGGTGATTTTTCCGTAGGTTTCGGGATCGATCAGGAAGGGGTGGAGTTCGCCGCTGAGGCTGCCGTAGTGCATGCCGGCGAAGGGGCCCTCGCTCACCGGGGCGAGGCTGAGGGTGCGCAGGCTGATCCCGCCCGCGGGTTCCTCCTCCTCGCTGGTTTTTTCCATGGCGGTGATTTGCAGTGCGGGATTCAGCAGGGCCTTGAGCGCGTCGGGATCGCCGGGAGAGAGCCAGCGGTTGACCTTGAGTTGTTCGAGGGCGCCGAGCATGTAGTTCGCCCGCGAATGGAGGAGCCGGGGACTGAGGTCCTCGTTTCCGGATTGGGCCTTCCAGGTTTGTTCGTTGAACTGGTACTTGAGCACCAGCGGTGCCTGGTCCGGCCTGCTGAAGACGAGTTGCCGGAGCTTGTAGGGATCGATCGACCAGAGCCGCGCGTGTTTCCATTCGTGGGCTTTGAAGGGGAACGAGGAGATCAGCGAGGGTTCGACCTTCATCACGGTCGGGGTGCCGATCCGGTTGACGAAGTATTCGCCCTTGGGGTTGATGCCGAAGCGGAGTTCGAGGGCTTCGCCTTCTTGCGCGGTGAATTTGAGGTTGAGGATCGGCCGGTCGAGGCCCCAGGGGCTGAAGTCGGTGGCGGCATCGCTTTCAAAGCCGATGGCGCGGGTTGTGGTGGCGGCCTTGAGCAGGCGGTAGAGGTTTTCCTCGTTGGCGGGGAAGGATTTGCCTTCGGCCGTGGCCATCCACGGTTCCGGTGGAATGCGCGAGATCAGGATTTCCCGGCCGGTGGACGGCAGGATGCGGATCGCGCGCAGCGACGCGACGTTGAGGTGGGTGAGTGTCGGATCGCGCAGGGCATTGACATCGAGAGGAAGGTCCGCGAGCGAGATCACATCCGGTTGCGGCTTGAGGGGCAGGTCGAAGACGGTGTTCGGGCGGTCGCTGACGATCGCTTTCACATGCGGATCCTCGGGGGATTCCGGTGGAAAGTATTCGAGGACCGTTTCATGCGGAGAGCCGAACGTGCTGATCGAGATCTGGCTGGTTTTGGTCGTTGTGCCGGTGGCGGGGAGGGTGACTTCGTTGCGGTCGCTCACTTTGGCCGCCCGAAGCTGATAGAGTCCCTCCAGCAGGGTTTTCATCGCCTCGACGTCGGTGGGCAGTTTGAGCGGCTTGGAGATCCGCCATGGTGACTGCGGCTGGTCCCTGACCAGGGTGAGGTCGCCCTGTGGGGTGTGGATGTTGATTTTCTCGAGGGTGAGCGGGTTGAAGTAGAAGGGCCGGTGGTCCCTGAGGAGCTTCATGCCGTCCTTGAAGAGCGGGGTGATGTCGCCGGTGCAGAGGTAGACGTGCCTGTCGCGTGATTCCCCGCGGGGTTGGACGAAAAGGGTGGTCACCGGGCCATCGGAGTTTTCGGTTTCGGCGCTCCATGGCGAGATGCGGCCAAGCTTGTAGTTGGCGAGCGACGCGCCGTGTTCATCCAGCAGCTGGACGCGGATCGCGTTCTCGCCGAGTCCGGACCGGGCGGGGTCGACCTTGTCTTCATGGGCGAGGTCTTCGACGCGCATGCCGAGGGTGAAGCGGATGATCGCCACGGCGGCGACCGGATCCATGCGGTCCTGCCAGGGGGAGCTGGCCTGCCAGCCCCCGGAGGTCAGCGCAAAGGTTGCCTTGACGCCGTTGGCGACGAGGTGGATCGACCTCACGTCCTCCGGTTTGAAGCGGGTGTAGAGGTTTTGTCCGACCGGCACGGGTGGCTTGCCGAAGATGAGGTCGAAGCTTCCCTGGTGCCATTGCAGGCCGGCGAGCCAGACCGCGATGGCGGCAGCGAGTGCCAGGATGAAGGTGAATCCAATGGAACGCATGGCGGGATCAGGCGCGGCGTGACGACCAGACAAAGGCACCGATCAGGATCAGCAGAGCCGGCAGAAAGATGAGGTTGCAGCGGTTGATGAAGCTCATCTGGGCCTTCAGCAGGGGGAGCTTGTAGGTGGTGAGGGCGCGAGGGCTGGTGCCGGTGAGCGACTCCCGGCCGATCAGCCAGTTTGCCGAGGACGAGAGGAAGTCGAGGTTTTCGGCGCGGTGGTAGGCGGGATCGAGGAAGTCGGTGTTGGAGATGACGACCATGCGCGAGGTTTCGGCGGCGAAGCGGTCGTCGGCCTGGGCGCCGCGGGTGATGCTGGCGGCGAGGTGGATCGGCGGGGCGTGGTCCTCGCGTTCGTCGAAGGCTTCCTTGCCGGTGCCGAAGTCCGACTCGCCGTAGAATCCCTGGGCGGCCTGCAGGAGTCCGACGGGAAAGATCTTGCGGTTGAGGAGGTCTTCCGCGCCTTCGCGGATCGACAGTGACGAGCTCGCGCCGCCGAGTTCGGTGCTTTGGCGGGCGAGTTCGGCGGTGAAGGGGATGCCCTCGGTGAATTCCGCAAGGGCGGCGGTGTTCAGGCCTTTTTTGCCGATCGAGATGACGCGGTCGTTATGGGCGGTGACGCCATAGTTGCGCAGGAACGCGCGGAGATGGGGCGGGACGCCGTCCTGGTCGATGAGCACCAGCATCGCGCTGCGGGCGCGGTTCCAGTAGGCATCGAGGATGCCGATTTCCGCCTCCGTGAAGTCGTATTTCGGTGCGACCAGCAGGATGCCGTCGACCGTGTCCGGGATGGCGTTGATTTCCGAGATCTTGAGTTCCTGGACCTCGATGTTCTGGAAGCGCAGGATGTCCTCGAGGACGGCGCGCGACTTGTTGGTGTCGCGGGTGCCGATGCGGCTTTTGTCGGCGATGAGCGCCATCTTCCGCGGTTGGCCCTCGATCGCTTCGACGAGGCGGGCGGTCAGCATGTCCTCGCCCTGGAAGCCCGAGATCCTGCGTTCGCCGCTGGCGCTGCTGTAGGTGACCATCTGTTCGGCCGGCACGATCTTGATGTGCGGGTTGAGGGTTTTGACGCGGTCCTTGTTTTCGGTGCTCACCGCGCTGTCGTCGCTGCGCGCGTCGAGGATCATCAGGTCGCGGATAAGGGTGATCTGGTAGGCGCTGTTGATTTCCTGCATCCGGTCGGGATCGCGCAGGGGATCGACGAGGGTCAGCGTGATTTTGCCGTTCGAGAGGCGGGCGTATTCCTCGGCGAGTGCGCGGACGCGTTCGTAGAATGGCGAGCTGCGGCGGTAGGCGAGGATCCAGCGGACCGCTTGTTTGCGGTTCTGGATGGCGGGGCTGGCGAGGTAATTGCGGGTGGCGGAGGACAGCGAGTAGTTTAGGTCGCGGCTGGCGTCGTGGCGGTAGAAGTGGTGGAGCGAGAGGTAGTTGGCGGCGAGGATGATGGTGGCCAGCAGCACGGTCTGGGCGACCGACAGCACGCTGATGCGCCAGCGGTTGAGCGAGGACGCGGGTTTTTTCGGGGCTTTGGCAGAGGCTTTGGACATGGTGTGGGGGATCAGCGCTTCCAGCGGCGGTAGTCGACGACCTGATAGGTGAGGAACAGCACGAAGAGCGGGACGCTCAGGAAATAGACGACGGGGCGGCTGTCGAGGAGGCCGCTGGCGAAGTAGTGCAGGTGCTGCTGTGAGGAGATGTAGTGGAACAGCGCGGCACCGGTGAAGCTGTCGCCCCAGATCACGGTGACGAAGCCGAGGAAGTATTGGATGACCAGCAGGCCGATGGTGATGAGGCCGGCGATGATCGGGTTCGAGGTGAGGGCCGAGGCCAGGCAGCCGACGGAGGTGAAGGCCGCGCCCATCAGCAGGAGGATGGCGAGGGTGCCGAGGACCGCGCCGGGGGTGTAGGCCGGGGGCAGGCCGGTGACCCAGGAGAACATTTCGAATTGCAGCCAGGCCGGGATCCAGAGGGTGACGTAGAAGATCATGGCGGCGCTGTATTTCGACAGCACCACCTGCCAGGTGCGGACCGGGGCGGTCAGCAGGGTTTCCAGGGTCCCCCGGCGTTCCTCTTCGGCGAAGAGGCGCATGGTGATGAGGGGGAAGATGAACAGGAAGTAGAACCAGAACAGCGGGGTGTGGAAGGTGACGTAGACCAGGCTGTCCTTGGATGGGGTGTCGCGGAATCCTTTCATGGCGGTGGACAGCGAAATCCCCTGCATCAGGGTCACGAATGCCAGAACCACCCAGCCGAATGGGGTGTAAAAGTACCCCTTGAGTTCTTTGAAGGTCAGGATGCGAAACAATCTCATGGTGGAAGCAGGGCCTTAGGTAAGGGATGGCGGTGGGGTGGTAAATGCTGAAACGCTGAAAAGCTGACATTGGACGGGTTTCCGCCATGGCCCCGGCATTTCGGGATTTCCAGTGCCGGGGCGATTGGCCTAGAAGGCCCCATGCGCATGCGGGAAGCGGCTGAGCAGGTGTTGTGGGGCCGGAGCCTTGAGGAAAAGCTCCGGGTGGCACCGCTTGAGGTCGATGATTCCGATCCGGGCGAGGCCCTGGCCACGCCTGCGGCACCGGGGCGGCCTGCGGAGCTGCGGATGGTTGAGAAGGGGGTGCGAGCGGGGTTTCCGGGCGAGAACCGTCTGGATGACGAACGCGAGCGGGGCAAGATGCTGCATTTCCTCGCCAACCATGAGTTGCTGGCGGCCGAACTGATGGCGCTGGTGCTGTTGAAATTCCCCGACGCGCCGAAGGAATACCGTGCCGGGGTCTATGAGGCGATGCGCGAGGAGCAGATGCATGCCCTGATGTACCTGCGGAGGATGAAGGATTGCGGGATCCATTTCGGCGAGCTGCCGGTCAACGACTACTTCTGGCGTCTCGTGTCGCCGATGAAATCGCCGATGGAATTCGTGACGCGGCTGAACCTGACCTTCGAGCAGGCGAACCTCGATTTCTCCAAGCACTATGCGGGCCTGTTCCGGCAAGTCGGCGACCATGCGACCGCCGGGGTGCTGGAGAAGATCTATCAGGATGAGATCGGCCATGTCGGTCATGGGGTGAAGTGGTTCCGGCACTGGAAGGAGCGTGGGACTTCGGATTGGGACGCCTTCCGCAAGTTCATGGTCTTTCCCTTCGCGGCGGCCAAGGCGAAGGGTTTGGCGCCCTACAATGCCGAGGGGCGAAGGCTCGCGGGACTGGATGAGGATTTCATCCGGCAGCTCGAAGTCTGCGAGCAGTCGCGAGGCCGCACGCCGGTCATCCATTGGTTCAATCCCTATGCCGAGGAAGAGGTTTCCGCGTCACTGCGCGGTGAGGCATTCGTGGCGAAAAAGCTCGCGGCGGCGATGGAGCGGGATGTCGAGGCGGTGATGTTCGCGTGGTGCCGTCGGGACGACATCGTGGTGATGCGCGAGATTCCCGGCAATGCTCATCTGGCGAGACTCAAGCGCGCGGGTTTTCAGCTGCCTGAGATCATGGAGCCCGGACAGCTTGACGGCCGCAAGCTCGGTGGCATGCGGCCATGGGCCTGGTCGCCGGAGCTGTGCGGGATGTGGCGGCCGCATGCCGCGCAGGTTTCGCCGCAGGTGCCGTGGCAATGGGTCGATGCCTTGCCGCCGGAGTATTTCTCCAAGGAAATCGGCGTG
>CBFGOB010000004.1:0-19364 GCA_965650215.1 uncultured bacterium
CTTTGAAATACTGGCGGAAACTGGTGGCGGCGATGACGTTGGTGCCGGGCTTGAGGGCCTTGCGAAGCTTGCTGTCGGTATCGCCGTAGGTGATGCGCGGCATCCAGTTTTTGGTGCGGCCCCGGTTCTCGGCGACAAGTTCGCCGTTGATGTAGATGCTGAACCCTTGGCGGCTGTAGGTGACGAGGCGGAAGAGGACCTGGTCGAGATCCTTGAGCTGGACGGTCTTGCGTAGCAGGATAACTTCACCGTTCTGCCTGGGATTGGATTTCCAGAAGGCCTGGTTGCGGTGCTCGACGGGAGCGATGGCGGATACGGACATGCGGACCGGACTCCAATGCTGAGGATCGGCCTGATAGCCTGTGGCAAACCAGTTTTCGAAGTGCGGGGGCAGGGTGACCTTGCGGTTGCGCTCCATGACCTCGGGGGCGAGTTTCTCCGCGGGGTCGAAGGTGGCAACCTGCCAGGTGGCTTCCGATTCCGGATCGAGCAGTTTCCAGCCGACCGCCGGGTCGCTGAGCTGGTCGATCTGGAGGATCGTGTTGACGGGCGTGATGAGGTTGTTGACGCCGCCCTTGTAACCGGGGCTGAAGAAAGCGGCATTTTCCTGATAGATCGACGAGCGGAAGTGCCGGGTAAGGCTCTCGCCGACCTGCTTGCGGGCGGGGGCGTCGAGATTCTGCGCGGCGCGGATCAGGGCGTCGATGTGGATCCCGAGTTCGCGCGGTTTGATTTCCTTGATGCGCGAGGCACTGAGCTCGGCGATGGCGGGCGCGAGCCCGGGATCGAGATCGAGGATGGTGCCGATGGTCCCGGCGAGGCTGACACTGGTGATGGCCGAAAGGTCCATCGAATCCTTCTTCCAGGTTTGCGTCGGGGTTTCGGCATAGGCCTGCTTGAACATCGTCGAGGCGAAGCGGCGTGTTTCCCCGGGCATGAGGCCGGCGTTTTTCGACATCAGGTATTCCACCGTGGTGCGTCCGCGTTGGTGGTCGCAGCGGCCGTGGGCTTTTGCGATCGACGGCAGGACCTTGCGGGCGCCTTCGGCTTGTGCCAGGGCGGGGGAAAGCGCGATGGTGGCGGATTCGAGGAACCACCAGTCCTCGTGTTCCAGCCAAGGCAGGATGGCGTCGAGGTGGGCCAGCGTTTGTTCCTGTTTGGCGGCGGCGAGGGCAAGCAGGGATTGGTCGACAAGCCAGACTGCCTCATCGGGGTTTTTGACCATTGCGATGAGGTGCTTGAACATCGTGGGGCTGAAGCGCGCGGGGTCGATCGATCGGCCGCTCAGCCAGCCCTTGCTGTTGCGCAGTTGCCAGGGTTCGAACTGGTTGATGGCGAGGCAGGCGGTGTGGCGTTCGAAAGGATGCGGTGAGGCGAGCAGTTCCTCAATCAGGTCGTCGTGACCGCCTTCGCGGATCGCCGCAGCCACCGCTTCGCGGAACGATTGTTCCGGATGGCCGGCGGCCTGGCGGAGCCGTTTCTTGGTGTCGGTTTTGGTGGCGCTGGTGATCTGGTCGAATTCCAGATGCGGGATCGGATCAAGAGGCTTGTAGTTCGGGCTGCCGTCGAGCGAGAAGAATGCGAGGTCTGCGGGACGGCCCCATGGGATTTCCGGCAGCGTGAAGGCAACGCCGAATTCCGAGCGTGGTGCGCCGTGGATGCGCAGCACCTTGCGCGGGGCGCTGAGGCCGAGCAGCATGCTGCTGCCGTATTCGGTATTGTCGTAGCCGCGGCAGCTCGACATGACGAAAGAGCCGTCGTGGAGGCGGGAGAGTTCGTAGAACCAGCGGACCTCGTTCTGGCGGTTGCGGTAGAGCGCGGGTTGGCGGTCGATGAGCTGGGCGGCCATCTGGCTGTACCAGATCGTGCCGATCGGGCCGGTGTGGCCGTTGAGCATGCCGCGGTAGGTATAGAGGGCGTTTTGGGCGGCCTTGTCGGCGGCCATCGCGTAGGTCTTGCCCTGTTCCGAGAGGGCGGCGGCACGCATTGCGGCGGCGATCTGCTCGGTTTTG
The DNA here is from genome assembly GCA_965650215.1 of uncultured bacterium. Taxonomy (GTDB): domain Bacteria; phylum Verrucomicrobiota; class Verrucomicrobiia; order Verrucomicrobiales; family Akkermansiaceae; genus Luteolibacter. The sequence continues at coordinate 2,013 of CBFGOB010000004.1, forward strand.
CCATTGCCGCTCATGCCCGACTCCGGGCGTCCGTCGCCGTAGGCGTTGTTGCCATGGCCGACGAAGCGGTAGAAGAACACCAGCGAGTCGAGCAAGGCCTTGTCGTCGACCTTGGCGCCGCAGTGTTTGGCGAGCAGCATGAAGGTGAGCATGTTGGTGCCGGTGGCATTGACGACGCCGTATTTCGGATTGGCGGCGGTGGCCCAGTGGTAGTATCCGCCGTGGACCTGATAGCGCCGGGCGGCTTCGGCGATCGAGTTGATGAGCGGCATCACCGACTTGTCGCCGGTCCGCAGGTAGTATTCGCAGGCGGCGATGCCCTGATAGCCGTTGTGCCAGCTTTGCGGGCCGGCGGGTTGTGCCTTGAAGGAGGCCATCTTTTTCGCGTAGATTCCGCGCACGGTTTCGAGGTCTTGCGGGTCGCCGGTCGAGAGCAGGGAGAGGATCGCGAGGCCGTCGGTCATGTTGTGCCCGGCGAGACCGCCCTTGTCGTTGCGGGCGCGCTCGCGCAGCCATGAGGCGTGGCCGGCAATGATGCGGTCGCTTTTCGCGCATTTCACCGGCCAGGTATTGCTGAAGCTGCCGAGTGTGGGCAGGGTGAGGGTGACCTCGCCCTTGTCGGTGTCGAAGACCAACTTGCCGTTGCCGGCTTCGGCCTTGGTGATCAGGTTGCCGAGGTGCTGGCGGTGTTCCCAAAACCCTTCGGGGATGGCTTTGCCGTTGATGCGTTTGATGATCTGGTCCTTGGTGAACTTGCCCTCGGCGGGCGAGCCTGGCAGGACGGCGGTGACCTTGAGGGTGTTGTTTTTCTGGAGATCGATTTCCAAGCCGGTCGGGCCGAAATGGCGCACCGGAGTGGGGCCGTCGAGGGCCAGGGCGATGGGGCTGGCAAGGGCCAGTCCGGCGAGAAGCTTGCAAACGATGGATTTCATGGAAGTGGGAAGCGGATGGCCGCGGCACTGGGTTTCGGCATCGGAACGATGCGCCTGACGATTCTCGTCATACTCGCGGGGTCAAGCGTCTCTTGCATCCGGATGCGTTCATGCTCCTGGATCCGGAGGTCTGCATGAGGGCGCAATGTGAACGATTTCGTGCGGAGCTTTGGGGGCGCGGGGTCGAGCGTTCTTGCCATCCAGTGGGATTCCGGAAAATCATGGCCGGACGATGAAGCGAGTTCTGGCGAAGTTTGCGAATGCGTTTCCGTGGTGGATTGTGCTGGGTTGCCTGTGGGCCTGGCTGCAGCCCTCGGCTTGGGCGTGGTTCCGTCCGTGGATCGAGTGGGGTCTGGGGGTGATCATGCTGGGCATGGGCCTGACCTTGCGGGCGGCCGATTTTGTGGCGGTGGTGCGGGTGCCGCGGCATGTGGCGATCGGTGTGCTGGCGCAGTTCAGCATCATGCCTTTGGCCGGCTGGGCGATTGCGACCTGCTTCGGGTTGGAGGCCGGTCTGGCGATCGGCCTGATCCTGGTGGCGTGTTGCCCCGGGGGGACGGCGTCGAACGTGATTTGTTATCTGGCGCGTGCGAATGTGCCCTTGAGTGTGTTGCTGACCATGACTTCGACGCTGGTGGCGATTTTTGCGACGCCCTGGCTGACCCAGTGGCTGGCGGGCGCCTGGTTGCCGGTCGACGCCTGGGCCTTGTTCCGGTCGATGCTCACGGTCGTGTTGCTGCCGCTGGTCTGCGGGGTTGCGGTCAACAGCGGGCTTGGCGGGCTGAGGCACCCCGAGCGGGCGCGCGCATGGATCCATGCCGTTGGTCCGGCCTTGAGTGTGGTGGTGATCGTGCTGATCGTGGGCTGCATTGTTGCGCTGAAGAAGGATGCGATCGCCGCCGCGGCGCTGCCCTTGTTTGTATCGGTGTTCCTGCTGCATGCCCTGGGGTTCGGGCTTGGCTACGGCTTTGCCTGGCTGGCCGGTTGCCGCGAGGACATGCGGCGCACGATTTCCATCGAGGTCGGCATGCAGAACAGCGGCTTGGGGGCGGCCCTGGCGACCCAGCACTTCGCGCATCTTGTGCTGGCTCCCGTGCCGGCGGCGATTTCCGCGGTGTATCACTGCCTGATCGGCAGCGTGCTCGCCGCGTGGTGGCGGCGCACTCGTTGAGTGCGTGATCGGTTAAACGTTATTGGTCATTTGGAGAAGATGCATGGGCGAATCCCCAGTGATGATCCACGTGTAACTTTTACCTTCTAACGTACAACCAAGCGGCGTTTACACCGGTGCCTTGTCGAGTTCGAAGGCGTCGTGGACGGCGCGGGCGGCGTCCTCGATGCGGGTTTCGTCGACGGTGACGGCGATCTTGATTTCCGAGGTTGAGATCATGCCGATGTTGATTTCCGCGTCGCCGAGGGCCTTGAACATCGTGGCGGCGACGCCCGAGTGGGAGCGCATGCCGATGCCGACGGCCGAGAGTTTGGCGATGCCGGCCTCGGTCTGGATGCTGGAGGTCGGGGCGAGGTCGGCGAGGATCGGCTTGAGGGCGGCCTGGGCCTTGCCGAGGTCGTTGCTGTGCATCGTGAACGAATGGCGGGCGAGGCCGTCGTGGGCGATGTTGGAAACGATCATGTCGATGTTGATTTCCGTCTCCGCCAGCGCGCCGAGGATGCGGCCTGACATGCCGGGTTCGTCGGGGATGCCGGTGATGGTGATGCGTGCCTGCGAGCGTTCGATCGAGACGCCGCGGATGACGACGTTTTCCATGTTGGGATGTTCTTCTAACACGAGGGTTCCTGGGTTGTCGTTGAGGGAGGAGCGGACTTCGAAGACGACGCCGAATTTCTTGGCGAACTCGACGGAGCGGGATTGCATGACCTTGGATCCGGACGAAGCCATTTCGAGCATTTCGTCGTAGGAGATTTCGGGAAGCTTGCGGGCGTTTTTGACGACCCTGGGGTCGCAGGTGTAGACGCCGTCGACGTCGGTGAGGATCTGGCAGACGTCGGCCTTGAGGGCGGCGGCCACCGCGATGGCGGTGAGGTCGGATCCACCGCGGCCGAGGGTATGGATCATGCCATCGGGGGTGACGCCCTGGAAGCCGGCGACGACGAGTGTCTTGCCCTCGTCGAGAAAACCGCGCATCAGCGAGGGGTCCATGTGGAGGATGCGGCCGCGGGTGTGGCTGCCGGTGGTCTGGATCCCGGCCTGGCGGCCGGTGATGGACGCGGCGTCGACACCGAGGTCGAGCAGGGCCATGGTGACCAGGGCGATCGATTGCTGTTCGCCGGTGGCGAGCAGCACGTCGAGTTCGCGTTCGCTGGGGTTTTCGGCGAGTTCCTTGGCCATTTTGATGAGGCCGTCCGTGACCCCTGACATGGCGGAGACCACAGCGACGACCTGGTTGCCTTCGTCGCGGGTGCGTTTCATCCGTGCGGCGACATTGCGGATGCGGTCGAGGGAGCCGACGGAGGTGCCGCCGTATTTTTGGACGATGAGGGCCATGGCTTGAGCGCGGGGAGTGAAGGGGACGGGAGGGGAGTTGGCAAGAATAAGAGCGTTGAGCTGGGGGGCGAATCCCGCGTCCTTTGATTCCTGCAGGCGCGGCCACCCGGCGACGGTCACAGACCGCCGCTACAATTTCAGCTTTTCGCTCCCCACTGTTCGGCCCAGTCCTTGGGCAATCGCAGGGGTTTGCCCTCGGGCATTTGGACCAGGGCGAGGGCCTGGCGGGCGGTGACCAGCAGGGTGTCGTCGGATTCGCGGGTCATGTCGAAGTGGCACCAGAAGCGGGCTTTGGCGATTTCGCCGAGGCGGCCGCGGATGAGGATCCAGTCGCCGAGTTTGGCGGGGCGTTTGTAGTCGATTTCGGTGCGGGCGACGACCGGGAAGGTGTGGGTGCGCGACATCGTGGGCAGGTCCATGCCCATTTTGGCGGCGAGGCGGGTGCGGCAGGTTTCGATCATGCGCAGGTAGGCGATGTTGTGAACGACGCCACCGCAGTCGGTGTCGAAAAACATCACTTCCTCTCGCGTTTCGCAGGTGAGGGCGGCCGGGTGCATGGTTGGATTTCTGGCGGAAATTCGGCCGAACCGCAATGATGTCTTGAGTGGAGTGGTGATCTTGTCCATGGTTTCGGGCGATGAGGATATGGATTTCATGGGCGCTTGGCATGGCATCGCTGCTGCTGGCGGCGGGGGATTTCCTGCATGCGGCGTCCTTCACCGCACCTGCCGACGGACCGGTGCCGTTCCGTCGGGACCGGATCCCGCTGGAGGCGAACGTCATGAAGCACCTGTCGCAGCAGCTGGTGGCGCTGGCTAAAAGCCTGGATGGCAGCAAGCCTGAGGTCCGTCGCGGACAGGCGCAGATGCTGGCCTTGTCGATGGCGCTGTCACCCGGCAATCCGGAGGCGCGCGATGCGCTTGAGAATTTCCAAAGCAAGTCTCCGCGTCGGGAGCCTTTCGAGAATACCGAGCGGGTTACCCAGCGGTTGCGCGAGTTGGTGGCCTGGCTTGAAAACGAGGAGGCCGGCAAGGATGCGGCGGCCCTGGGCGTGTGTCTGCGCGATGTGATGAGGCATTTCGACCCGATGCATCCCTATTACGACGATCCTTGGGACCAGGGGGAGTTCGGCAAATGGGCGGCTTGGGTGCCCGGGATCGAGGCCTATCAGTCGCAAGTGGTGAAGGTCGCGAAGCCACGGCCCGTGCCGGACGGTGAAGGCTTGCCGAAGCCGGTGGAGACCAAGCCCGCGGAGACCAAGCCCGGGAAATTCGTCCTGAGTTTGCCGGAGGTCGAGATCATGACCCCGATGTGGCGCATGGTCGGGCAGAAGCCGAGCCAGGGATGGACATTCAAGACCAGCCCGCTCAAGGCCACGGCCCATCATCCCAGCGGTGACGAATGGGATGGCTTTTCGCTGAGAATCGGCGAGCCCGGCGGACCGGTCGATTTCCACCCGCTGCAGAGCCGTTTGGAGCAAATCCTGAAGGATCATCACCGGCAGTTGCCGAACCGTCTGCGGGTGGCCGTCAGGGGGGCGGAATTCGCCGAATCCCTCAGTTCCCAGAAAGACCAGTCGATCAGCGCGATTCCCGCGGTCCTCAGCAGTGCGGTGATCACCGGTCGCAAGCCGGTGGCGATGGTGATCGGCACGGTCGGTTGGGACAAGAAAATCGGGTCCGGCACCTATTTCTGGGGCAAGCTCAAGTCGCTTGAAAAAGGCCGGGGTCAGCGGCTGGTGATTTCTCCCGACTGCGAGCCCTACATTCAGGCCAAGCTGACGATGCACCCGTTGGACTTTTTCCTCGAATACGAGGTCATGTATGCCGCCACCTACGAGCAGTTGTTGGATCGGGCGCTGGAAGGCGGGAGCGAGTCCGTGGCGAGCGCGTCGCAGAAGTTCAAGCTGATCCAGGAGGTTTCCAAGGGGCAGAACATCCTGCGTTATGTGGCCAACATCCACGTGAAGAAGCGTTTGGCCGAGGTGGTCGAGCTCGATCCGGGCCATGTGTCGGCGCGTTTGCTGCTGCAGCAGGCCAACAACGGCCGTTCGAATTCGATCCCGCGTCCGATGGCCGCCGCCGAGATCGCGTGGATTCTCGAGCCCTTGTACCAGCTTGCGGACATGCCGAATTATGTCATTTTGGAATCCGCCCAGTCGCTTCCGGATCTCGGGGCGATGGAGAAATCCGCGCGCGACCAGCTCGACGACCTGCAGATCTATCTGAATCGCGACGAGCGGGAGTGGGGCAGCCGTGCGGTCAAGGCGGTTTCGAAGATCCGTGACCTCGAGCGGGCGCTTGGCAACCGCGATGAGTATGCCCGCAGCAATGAGGTGTACCGGGCGCTGGAAACCCTCAACGACGAGCTGCGGGACTTGCGGCGGGAGTTGGATGATGCGGGCGGCCAGGCCGGCAAGTGAGCGCGGCGGCCCGGGAAATCCGAAAATCGATCTTGGCCAGCATCGTCCGGCCGCTCAGCGTGTGGGGGTGAATGTTCGGGTGCTCATCGACGGCCCGTCGGAATTGGTTTTCGACTATGCCGTGCCGGCCGGGATGCAGGTGTGTCCGGGTTGCCGTGTGCGTGTGCCCCTGCGCCAGAAGTCGGCGACCGGCACGGTGCTGGATCTGGTGGAGGCGGACGACCTCGGGTTCGCGCTGCGCGAGGTGGGGGCCTTGTTGGATCCCGAGCCGCTGATCACCGGGGTTTTGCTGCGGATCGGCCGTTGGATGGCGGATTACTACGCCTGCGGCTTTGAAACCGTGATCCGCTCGCTGCTGCCCGAGTCGGTGCGCAGCGAGGAGAACTCGGCGAAGACCAGGCGGGTGGCGGTGGTCGAGGCCTTGCCGACCGACGCGGAGATGGAAAAGCTTGGGAAGAAGGCGCCGCGCCAGCATGCGGTGCTCTCGCTGCTGATGCATGCCGAGGGGCGGCGGATGGCGGTGGCGGATCTCGGCCAAGGTGCGGCCGCGTCGCTGAAGGTTCTGGAGAAGAACGGTTGGCTGCGCATCGAGGAAGAGGAGGTCCGGCGCGATCCGGAAACGGACGGCATGGTCGAGGTGTTGGAATCCAGTCCCCTGGCCTTGAACGGGGCGCAGCAGAAGGCGCTGGATGCGATCCTGAAGAGCCTGGACGACGACAAGCCGAAACCGCACTTGCTGTTAGGGGTGACCGGATCCGGAAAGACCGAGGTCTACTTGCAGGCCGCGCAGCAGGTGATTGCGCGCGGCCGGACGGTGTTGGTGCTGGTGCCTGAGATTTCGCTGACGCCGCAGACCGTGAGGCGCTTCAAGGCGCGGTTCGCCGCGATGCAGGATCAGGTGGCGGTGCTGCATTCGAATCTTTCCCAGGGCGAGCGATTCGACGAGTGGCACCGGATCCGCAAGGGCATGGCGCGGATTGTGATCGGTGCGAGGTCGGCGGTGTTCGCGCCCTTGCCGGATCTCGGGTTGATCATTGTCGATGAGGAGCATGAGAACACCTACAAGCAGGAAAGCGTGCCGCGTTACCACGGGCGCGATGTGGCGGTGTTGCGTGCCGCGTTCGAGCGCTGCGCGATCGTCCTTGGGTCCGCGACCCCTTCCCTCGAGTCCTGGCACAACACGCAGCTGGGCAAGTATGGGTTGTTGCGGCTTGACCAGCGGGCGGACGGCCAGTCGATGCCCTTGGTGCGCGTGGTCGACATGCGTTTGGAGGCGCGCAAGCAGAAGGGCGGGCCGTCGATCCTGTCCGACAGGCTCAGGGTCGCCCTCGAGCAGCGCCTCGCGAAGGGCGAGCAGGCGATCCTGTTTCTCAACCGCCGCGGTTTCGCCAGGTCCTTGCAGTGTCCGAAGTGCGGGCATGTCTGCCAGTGTCCACATTGCGCGGTGGCGCTGACCTATCACCGCACTGACGAGCGTCTCGTCTGTCACGTCTGCGGCCACCAGGCGGTGGTGCCCGGCAAGTGTCCCGAGTGCAGGGATCCTGCGATCCTGTTCCAGGGTTATGGCACGCAGAAGGTCGAGGAAGTGATGGCCAAGGTGCTGCCGCAGGCGAAGGTCGCGCGGATCGATGCCGATGCGATGCGGCGCAAGCATGCGCTGCGCGACATGCTCAACGCCTTCAAGGCCCACAAGATCGACATCCTGATCGGCACGCAGATGATCGCCAAGGGCCTGCATTTCCCGAACGTGACGCTGGTGGGGATCCTGAATGCGGATCTTGGCCTGCATGTGCCCGACTTCCGTGCCGGCGAGAGGACCTTCCAGTTGGTCACGCAGGTTGCGGGCCGTGCCGGCCGCGGGGATCTCGAGGGCGAGGTGATTGTCCAGACCTTCACGCCGCATTCGCCGTCGATCCAATTCGCGCGCAAGCACGATTTCGACGGCTTCTCGGCGCAGGAGATGGAATTCCGCGAGCATTTCGGTTACCCGCCGTTCTCGCATTGTGCGGTGCTGACCTCGCGGTCGCAGCACGAGCGGCGTGCGGAATTCACGCTGCAGACGCTGCATCTGCGTCTGAAGGAGGATCTGCCAGCCGGCGTGATCCTCGGTGAAGTGCTGCCATCGCCGCTGGTGCGGGCACACGGCCAGTACCGGTTTCAGCTCACCTTGCGCGCCAAGCGGGCGAGGACCTTGTCGGCCCATGTCCAGGCGGTGTTGCAGCGCACGTCGCTGCCGGAGGATGTGACGGTCGTCTTCGACATGGATGCCCTGAGCTTCAGCTGACCTGCAAGCGCTCCAAATCCCCGGTGATTTTCCAGCGATGCGTGCGGGAGCCCGCTAGATTCAAGGCTTGCCGCGAGCCGCCAGCAGCGGCGCGCGCCTGCGCGGGTGGTTTTCCTTGATCTGGATGGGGCGGATGGCCATTGTCCCTTGGAAATGACGGAGTGGTGGAATTCCTTGCCCTTTGAGCTGATGTTTTTTTACGGCGTCGGCATCCTGTCGTTGCTGGTGGTGATCATCCAATTGCTGCTGACGCTGGTCGGTTTTGACACGCATGGTGGAGACGCCTCCTTTGATGCCGCGGTGGGCGACATCGACCACGGATCGGGTATCGGCTTGTTTTCGACCCAGACGCTCGCCGCGTTTTTCGTGGCCTTCGGGTGGGTCGGTGTGCTGGCGGTCAAGAGTGACCTTCACATGCTCTGGGTGAGCGTGATCGCCGCGGTGGCCGGTCTGGTATCGATGTTCCTGATGTATTTCATGCTCAAGGGCCTGCTGCGGCTGCAGTCCAAGGGCAATCTCGATTACCGCACTGCGATTGGCCAGGAGGGCACGGTTTACGTCACCATCCCGGGAGACGACCTCGATGGCGGGCAGATCCAGATTACGATCCAGAGCCGGCTTACCACCGCCCCGGCCCGCAAGGTTTCTCCCGGATCCCTCAAGCCCGGCCAGCGTGTGCGCGTTGTCGGCGTCAATGGTCCGGCTTCCTTCACGGTCGAGGAGGTCTGACCCGCGGATCCGAAACGTTTTTTTCCCTAACGACCAATTCCCATCCTTCAACTCCAAGCCCACTGACCTATGCCCTCGATGGATCTCCTCATTACCGCCGGAACGATCATCTTCCTGTTCTTCGCGATCCTCATTTCGTTCGCCAGCCGCTACAAGCGTTGTCCTTCGGACCGCCTTCTGGTGGTGTATGGCAAGGTCGCCGGCGGCAAGTCGGCGAACTGTTACCACGGCGGCGCCTCGTTCATCTGGCCGGTGATCCAGGGGTACCAGTGGCTGGACCTGACGCCGATGCCGATCGACATCCGTCTCGAGGGTGCGCTTTCCAAGCAGAACATCCGGGTCAACACGCCATCGACCTTCACGGTCGGCATCTCGACCGAGCCCGGCGTGATGGAAAATGCCGCGGAGCGTCTGCTGGGGCTTGGCATGGTCGAGGTCAAGGAATTGGCCAAGGACATCATCTTCGGCCAGATGCGTGTGGTCATTGCGACGATGGACATCGAGGAGATCAATGCCGACCGCGACAAGCTGATCGCCAACATTTCCACCGGTGTGGAGGTCGAGCTGAAGAAGGTGGGGCTGAGGTTGATCAACGTCAACGTGCAGGACATCACCGATGCGTCGGGATACATCGACGCCCTCGGGCAGGAAGCCGCATCGAAGGCGATCGCCGAGGCGAAGGTCAAGGTGGCGCAGGCGCAGCGGGATGGTGACATCGGTGCGGCCGAGGCTTCGCGGGACCAACGGGTGCGGGTGGCGGATGCCAATGCCAAGGCGACCGAGGGCGAGAACCTGGCGCAGGTTGAGATTGCCAATTCGAATGCCGAGCGGCGGGTGAAGGAAGCCGAAGCCGAGCGTGCGGCGTCGGCGGCCGAGAAGGTCAAGGCGGCGCAGGCCTTGCAGGAGGCGTATGCCGCCGAGCAGATTTCCGAGCAGGAGCGTGCCAAGCGCGAGAAGGCGACCCAGCAGGCGAACATCATCGTGCCGGCCGAGATTGCGAAGGAGAAGGCGATTGTCGATGCGGAAGCGCGGGCGGAATCGATCCGCCGCACGCAGATGGGCGAAGCCGATGCCGTTCGCTTGGAGAAGCAGGCGGAGGCCGATGGTTTGAAGGCGGTGATGCAGGCGGAAGCCGATGGCTTGCGCTTCAAGTTGACGGCGGAGGCCGACGGTCAGCGGCTCAAGCTCTTGGCGGAGGCCGAGGGGGTCGAGCAGCTGCTCACCAAGAAGGCGAAGGGTTTCACCGACATTGTGAATTCGGCCGGCAAGGACAGCCAGCTGGCGACGATGCTGCTGATGATCGAGCAGTTGCCGAAGCTCGTCGAGGAGCAGGCGAAGGCGATTTCCAATCTCAAGATCGACAAGATCACGGTGTGGGACAGCGGCAAGGGTGCGGATGGCAAGGGCAGCACGGCCGACTTCCTTTCGGGCATGGTGGGTTCGCTGCCGCCACTGCATGAAATCGCCCGCAATGCCGGAATCGATCTGCCGGATTATCTGGGCAGGATCGGTAACGGCTCGTCGAAACCGGCAGTGGAGGCCAAGCCTGCGGTGGTGAAGCCTGCGGTCGCGAGCGATGCCGAGTGATCGATGGGTATCGGCGCAGCAGGCTTGTCAAAGCAGGCGGATTAGGGAGACTCCTCTGCCCTTCAGGGTGGTGATCCGATGAGTGCCGACAAACGCAGTGAAATCCGCAGCAACCGCAAGTCGGTGTGGTTGGGGACCTTGGCTGGTTGGATCATGCGCTTGCTGGGCATGACCTTGCGGCTCGAGATCCGCAATGACAGCGGTGTGGATCCCGCCAGGGGATCGCATCCGCCGATCATCTTCGTGATGTGGCACAGCCGGATTTTCACCGGGCCGAGCGGATGGAAGGCGGTGTTCGGCGGGCGCCGCCGTTGTGTGGCGCTGACCAGTGCCAGCCATGACGGCGACATTGTGGCCAACGCGATGGCGGTCTTCGGCATCGAGGCGGTGCGTGGTTCTTCGTCGCGTCGCGGGGTGGCGGCCTTGGTCGGGCTCAAGCGCGCGCTGCGCGAGGGCTGTGACATTTGCCTGACGCCCGACGGTCCGCGGGGTCCGCGTTACCGGGTGCAGGCCGGAGCGGTGAAGCTGGCCGAATCGACCGGTGCGGTGATGGTGCCGATCCATGTGCGTTTCGGGTCGGCCTGGCGATTGAAGAGTTGGGACCGCTTGGTGATTCCGCGGCCGTTCAGCCGGGTGTGGGTGACATTTGGTCCGCCGATGGCGGTTGGCCGTGGTCTGGATGAGCCTGCCTTTGAAGCTGAGCGGCAAAAAGTCGAACTCGTGCTTGTCGATGGTGCGGACGATGCCTAAATCGTCGCGCCCATGAATACGCCACGCATCATCGACGGAAAGGCGGTTGCCGCCAGTGTTTTGGACGAGTGCCGGCTGGAAGCCGAGGCGCTCAAGGCCCGGGGGGTGGTTCCTGGCTTGGCGGTGGTGCTGGTGGGTGAGGATCCGGCTTCGAAGGTGTATGTCGGATCCAAGGTCCGCACCTGCGGCGAGCTGGGTTTCCATTCGCGCAAGATCGAGTTGCCGGCCGAGACCAGCCAGGACGAGCTGCTGCGGGTCGTGCACGAGCTCAATGCCGATCCGGCGATCCATGGGATTCTGGTCCAATCGCCGCCGCCGAGGCACATCGACGAGGAGGCGGTGATCCGTGCCATCGATCCACGCAAGGATGTGGATGGGTTCCATCCTGAAAACGTCGCCAAGCTGGCTTTGGAGGATCCGACCGGATTTGTGCCCTGCACGCCGGCCGGTTGCATGAAACTGCTCGAGGCTTCCGGTGTGGACAGCTCCGGTGCGGAGGCGGTGATCATCGGCCGCAGCATGATTGTCGGCAAGCCGATGGCCTTGTTGCTGGTTTCCAAGCAGGCGAATGCGACCGTGACGATCGCGCATTCGCGTTCGAAGGATTTGCCTGCGATTTGCCGTCGCGCCGACATTCTCGTCGCCGCCGTCGGCAGGCCCGAGATGGTCAAGGCCGACTGGGTCAAGCCCGGTGCGGTGGTGATCGATGTCGGGATCAACCGCGTCGAGGATCCGTCGAAAAAATCCGGATACCGTCTGACCGGTGATGTCGCCTATGACGAGGTTGCGCCGCGTTGTGCGGCGATCACCCCGGTGCCCGGCGGGGTCGGGCCGATGACGATCGCGATGCTGATGCGCAACACGCTCAAGGCCGCGCAGCAGTCGCTTGGCGCCTGAGGGTGGCGGGGACGCCTGCCATTTCCCGCGGGCGGCCATTTGCGCCTTGAACGCAGGACTTGCACGAAGCAGGGTTGCAACGGCTCATGGTGAAATCCGGCAACGAACACGAAGTCATTCACGAGGGGATACCGGCATCGCCCGGGATTGCGATCGCGCCCCTGCATGTGATTGCCCGGGGGTTCACGGCGCCCGAGGTCTATGAGATCCAGGAGTCCGAGGTGGCGCACGAGCAGCAGCGCTATCTCAAGGCGATCGAGCTGACCAAGAACCAGCTCGAGGAATTGCAAACCCGGCTGCAGAACCTGGCGGGCGACGGTGAGAGCCAGATTTTCGAGGCGCATGCGATGATGATCGAGGACAAGTCGGCGCAGAAGCGCGTCCTCAACGCGATCGCGAGCCGGTTGCAGAATGCCGAGTATGCGTTTTACGCGGTGATGCAGAATTTCCTCGAGGCGATGCGGCGGATTCCGGATCCGTTCCTGCGCGAGCGCACCGCGGACATCGAGGATGTCGCGCAGCGGGTCTTGAGGAACTTTGCGACCGGCGAGGACTCCCGCCATCTGGGGCCGGACGGCCAGCACATCCTGGTCGCCTACGATCTGTCGCCGTCGGATACCGCGTCGATGAACCGCCGTCACTTGCTGGGATTCGCCACCGAGCAGGGCAGCTTCAACTCGCACACCGCGATCCTGGCCCGTGCATTCGGCATTCCGGCGGTGGTCGGTTTGGAAGGGGTGGTGATCAATGTGGTCGCGCTGACCCCTGCGATTCTCGACGGTTACAAGGGCAAGCTGATCCTGCATCCGACCGAGGAGACGCTGGAGGCCTACCGCAAGCTGATGGACCAGAAGGCGAAGGTCCGCAGCGAGTTGGACGCCAAGCGGGGGGCGGTGACCGAGACGATCGATGGCCGGGGGCTGACGGTTTCGGCGAACATGGAATTTGTCGACGAATTGCCGCTGGTGAAGCGCAGTGGCGCCAAGGGGATCGGATTGTACCGCACCGAATACCTTTTGCTCGACGGCGAGGAGATGCCTGATGAGCAGCATCAGACGGAAATCTACACCCGGGTGTGTCGCGAAATGTCGCCGCACAATGTGATCATCCGCACGCTGGATGCGGGGGGTGACAAGCTGCCGATCGAACCGCTGACCGACCCCGAGCCGAATCCCTTCCTCGGCTGGCGAGGCATCCGCGTGTCGCTGGCGAGGCCGGCGATGTTCCGCGAGCAGCTGCGGGCGATCCTGCGTGCCAGCGCTTTCGGCAAGGTGGCGATCATGTTCCCGATGATTTCCGGATTGTCCGAAATCTGGCGCAGCAAGGAACTCATCCGCCAGTGCATGGATGAACTGGATGCGGAAGGGGTCAAGTTCGACCCGAACGTGCCGATCGGCGCGATGATCGAGGTGCCGGCGGCGGCGGTTTGTGCCGACTTCCTTGCTCCGGAGGTGGATTTCTTTTCGATCGGCACGAACGATCTCATCCAATACACGGTGGCCGTCGACCGGGTGAACCCGCATGTCGCCAACCTTTACCGACCGACCCACCCGGCGGTGATGCGTTTGATCAAGATGACGATCGATGCCGCCACCGACAATGGCATCTGGACCGGGATTTGCGGTGAGATGGCCGGTGACATCCGGCTGACGCCCCTGTTGATCGGCATGGGTGTCGAGGAGCTTTCCGTAGGTCCGCAGCAGGTGTCGACGGTGGGCCAGGCGATCCGTTCGCTGAGTTATGCCGAGTGCGCCGCGATGTCGGATGAAGCGCTCAAGCATTCCCGCAGCCAGGGCGTGCTCGAGCTTTCGCTGGAGATCGCCCGCAAGCGTTACGGGGAATTGCTGGATTGAGGGCTGCTTGAGGGGCTTGGCGGGCGGTGGAAGGAGGGGGCGGGCGTGGCGTCGTCCGTGAAGATGCGCCCTCGGCGAGGGCGCGCTACCTCATGTTTCCAAAACGCTCAGCGTTGTTTTTCCAGTTGGCGCATCTGCTCGCGCTGCATCGCCTCCTGCTGCTGTTGGATCTGGCGGGTGCGTTCCTGTTCCATGCGTTGCTGCTGGGCTGCCTGCTCGCGTTGGCGTTGCATCGCTTCCTGTTGCTGCTGCTGGATCTGGCGGGCACGTTCCTGTTCCATGCGCTGCTGCTGCATGGCTTGTTCGCGCTGGCGCTGGATTGCTTCCTGCTGCTGTTGGATCTGGCGGGCGCGTTCCTGTTCCAGCCGTTGTTGCTGGGCCGCCTGCTCGCGCTGGCGCTGGATTGCTTCCTGTTGCTGTTGTTGGATCTGACGGGCGCGTTCCTGTTCCAGCCGTTGCTGCTGTTGGATCTGACGGGCACGTTCCTGTTCCATGCGTTTCTGCTGCAGTTCCAATTCGCGTTGTTGGCGCTCGGCCTGCTCGCGCTGGCGCTGCATCACCTCCTGCTGTTGTTGGATCTGGCGGACGCGTTCCTGTTCCAGCCGTTGCTGCTGGGCTGCCTGTTCGCGTTGTTGGCGCTCGGCCTGCTCGCGTTGGCGGCGGAGCTGGTCCTCCTGTTCCTGGAGCTGTCGGCTGCGCTCCTTCTCGACGCGTTCCTGCTGCGTGGCGAGTTCCCGTTCTTTCTCAGTGGCTTCGCGCTGGCGCCGGGCGGCCTCCTGTTGCTCGCGGCTTTGGCGTTCGCGCTCTTGCCGGGCGGCGAGTTCCTGCGATGACTCAAGGGCTTGCTGCTGGCGTCGGGCGGCCTCCTGCTGCTCTCGCGCTTGGCGTTCGCGTTCCTGTTCCAGCTTCCGCTCTTGATGACCGGGTTCGCGGGTTTGTGGATCCTTGCCGTTGGGGCTGCCGTTGGGGGTCTCGCGATCGGCGGGATTTTCAAGCACCAGCGGGCCGCCTGTTTCGCGGCTGGGCGTTTCATTGCCGGTTTTCGGGCGTTTCGCCACGTCTTCGCGGGTGGCGGGATCTTCGCGGGTTGCCGGATCCTTGCGCTCCTTCTGCGGGCGGCCGTCGTGGGCCACTGGCGGCTCAGATGGGCCGGGTGGGAGGAGGGTCGGGGGAGTGCCCCGCTTGCCGAGCACCTCATCGGCTTTCCGGCGTTTTTCCTCACGGTCTTTCGCGAAGTGCTGCTCGACCTCCGCTTGCGGCTTCGCATCGCGGGTGACTTCGGCGTCTTCGAGCTTCGCGCGCACCCGCTTGGGTTTCAGCCCCTCGTTCCACGGGGTGTCGAGATGGGGGGCCGAGACCGTCAGGTGATCGCCCTCCATGCGGTGGCGCCTGCCGGCGTGACGATGGTCGCCATCGAGTTTCAGCCTGCAGAAGCGTGGTGGGGTTTTGCAGCGCTTGCGCAATTCGGCGTAGCTGGGTCCGCCGCAGAACACCCGGTTGCGGTGGATGTAGATGTTGGTGATGTTGATGGTGAGGTGGTGGATGGTGACGTTGTGGGTCACGGGAAGGCAGTGGAGGTTCACGGCGCTGCCGAAGTGAAGGACGTTCACATAGGTGAACCACGACGCGCCGATGCCGAAGGTGAGGTCCACGCCCGAATCCCAGCGGCGACCCCGGTAGGCGAGGGTTTCCGGTGGCAGGGGGGCCCAGCCGATGTAGCTGCCGCTCGAGCGCCACGACACCCAGGAAGGTGCCCATTCCGCCCCTGGCACCCAGACCCAGCCGTAGTGGCGCAGCAGGGTCCAACGGCCGTAGTGATAGACCGCCCAGCCGAAGGGTTCGTCGGAGACCCAGGTCCAGCCGTAATCGGTGCAGACCCAGCGGCCGAGCGTGTAGGGTCTCCATCCCGCATTGCGGCTGCGGGCCGGTTGCCAGACGTAGCCGTAGTTCGGGGTTTCAAACCACGAGCCGTAGGGCGAGAGGGACTCGTGGAACAGCCTGTAGTCGGCCACCGGCTGTGGCGGAGGATCCATGCGCGGTTCCTCGTCGGCAAAGGCTTCCCGTCCGGCGAGGGCGAGGTCCTTGTCGCGGAGTGCCTGCTCCTGGGCATTCAGGGCGCTTTGTTTCGCGTCGAGGGTGGATTGCATCAGGCTGAGCTGTCGCTCGCGCCGTGCGAGTTCTTCTTCCTGGGCGCGGACCTGGGCCTCGACCTGCGCGGCATCCGCCGCCTGTTGCTGTTCGAGCTGGTAGCGGGTTTCGTCGAGCTGTGCGCGCTGGCGTTCGAGTTCGTCGCGCTCGGTCGCCAGTTGTTGCTCGAGGAGTTGCTGTTCCAGTTCCTTTTGCCGTTCCAGGGCCTCGTCGGCCTTGCGTTCGAGGGCGGCGATTTTGGCGCTCGTTTCGGCCGACTCCTCGTTGCAGCCGACGCTGAGCAGTGCAAGCAAGGTGGCCAGGCAGGCCGGATGGGTTCGGTTCATGGTGCGGGTATGACGTGATTGCCTGCTGGCGCATTCATTTCCATCGAGGGGAGGCTTGTCGCCCTCAGTCGCAGCGGCCGTGGCGGACCGTCATCCGGGCCAACGTGGCGAGTTCCGGGCTGTCCCGTAGCCAGTCGAGGTGGGTGGTGGTGATCCACTTCTGGGCCCCGGGCGGCAGGTGGGACATCAGGGCGTTGCGGCGGCTGGTGTCGAGTTCGCCGAAAATGTCGTCCATCAGGTAAATCGGCGGTTGGTCGCCGTGGGTGCTGAGCAGTTGGCCTTGGGCGAGCTTGAGGGCGAGGGCCAGCGTGCGCTGCTGGCCTTCGCTGGCGAATTCGCCTGCCGGCATGCCGTGGATGCGCAGGGCGAGTTCGTCGCGATGCGGGCCGACCAAGGCTTGGCGTTGGCGACGCTCGCGGCTGTGGGCCTGCTGCATCGACTCGCGGAGTTCGGGTCCGCTGGCAGGCAGGTATTCAAGGCTGAGGGCTTCGTCCTTGCCGCTGACGGCCGCCTGGGCAGCCGCGGCAAGCGGGGAAAGGGCGGCGATCATTTCCGCGCGGGTCCGCATGATGCGGCTGCCGTGCTCGATGAGGATCTGCTCGTAGGAATGGATTTCCGCGTCGTTGGGTTTCGGCTGCTTGAGCAGGAGGTTTTTCGCCTGCAGTGCGCGGCGGTAGCGTGACCAGGACCGGTGGTAGGAAGGATCGAGCTGGGAGCCGATGAAGTCGAGGTAGCGGCGGCGTGCCTCGCCGGGTCCGCGGACGAGGGCGAGGTCCTCGTTGCCCATCCAGACGATGCGTCCGCCTTCCTTGAGGTAGGAGGACTTGGTGGGGTGGATCTCATCGTCGATTTTGAGTTCGAATCCTGCGGCCGAGTGGCGCACGCGGCATTCCGAGCCCCACGGGTTGCCGGCGATGC
>CBFGOB010000005.1:0-19104 GCA_965650215.1 uncultured bacterium
AAAGGTCATCGAGAACGCAAGGCTCCCGGGCATACCCGCAGAAGGGCCGATCGGACTCCAACACCACGGGCAGGCCATCGATTTCGCCAATATCCGCATCCGGGAGATCAAATAGTTCCGCAATCGCCACTTGGCAGCCCGCCCGTCATGGGCGATGCATGAAGCCACGCATGAATTACCGCGAGGCCATTGAATGGTTGTTCGGCACCCAGATGTTCGGCATCAAGCTCGGGCTTGAAGGACCGCGCCGCCTCCTTCGGGAATACCTCGCGTTTCCGGACCACGGCACCAGGGTCATCCATGTCGCAGGGACCAATGGCAAGGGCAGCACCTGCGCGATGATCGACAGCATCGCCCGTGCAGCTGGCAGGCGTTGTGGACTGTTCACTTCCCCGCATCTCATCGACTTTCGCGAACGCATCCAGGTTTCAGGAGAACAAATCCCGGAACTGGAATGCGCGGAAATGCTGACCGGCCTGCGCCGCATCTGCGAGGATCTCGACACCCATCCGACTTTCTTCGAAATTTCCCTGGCTCTGGCGATGCGCTGGTTCCGGGAAACATCCTGCGAACTGGTTGTGCTCGAGACCGGCATGGGTGGGCGCTTCGATGCCACCACGGCAGTACCCGCGGACCTGTGCGTGATCACTCCCATCGGGCTTGATCATTCCGAGTGGCTTGGGGACACAATCGAGGCGATTGCCGGGGAAAAATCCGGAATCCTCGTCGAAGGCAAGCCATTGATTTGCGCCCCACAGGAGCCCGCGGCCCGCAGGGTGATCGAAATGGAAGCGAATGAGAAACGCTGCCCCGTTCAATGGATCCAAGAGCCGCTGGAGGGTTATTTCATCCCCGTGGCTGGGGATCACCAGAGGTGGAATGCGGCTCTGGCGGTGCACGCCCTCCACCATGCGGGAATTCCTCTCAACCCGGACATGATCCAATACGGTCTGTCCCAACTGCAATGGCCAGGCCGCTTCGAGCGCATCCGGGACCAGGTGGTTCTCGACGGCGCCCACAACCCGCATGGATCAGAAATGCTGGCACACACATGGTGGCAGGAATTCCCCGACCGGAAAGCCACACTCATCTTCAGCGCCGCTGCCTCCAAGGACATCAGGAGCATGTTGGGCACGCTGGCTCCACTGGCCGCGCGGATCCTGTTCTGCCCGATCGACAACCCACGGACCGTTCCGGTTTCCGAACTTGTCAGCGCGCTGCCTGCGGATGCGCCGGATCACCGCACTTACCCCGGATTTGCCACAGCTTTCGCCGCAGCTCAAACCCACCCGGATCCGATCCTGATCGCCGGATCATTGTTTCTCGTGGGCGAAGCTCGAGCCCTGCTCACCGGAAAACCTTACCGCAGCAGCACGCAGTGAATGCGGCTTTCACTCACCACTCGGGAGCCTGGAAAAAATCTCTGCGCCGTTGATCTCGAGTTCGGTCCACATCGGCTTCGACTCCCTCAGGATGACCGCCATCGGTGACGGAGCGTCATCATCCGGAAGTGCGTTGCGCAAGCTTTCCAAAATACCCACGGGATCAAGACGGTTCAATGGGTCCTGCACGTAACCGCCATCGATATCCACGTGATCCGATTCGCGCATTTCAAAATGGAGGTGCGCAGGATAATGGTCGTTGCCAGTGCCGACGGTTCCGAGGGTCTGACCGCGTGCCACCAGCGCGTCAACCCTGACGTCGATCCGGTCCAGATGCGAATACATCGAATGCAGGACCCTTCCGCTCGAGGTGCGGTGGGCAATGACTACCGTATTGCCCCAACCGGATGACGGTTCGCCCGCGTAGAGGACCAAACCGTCAGCCACAGCGAAGACCGGATCGCCCAGGTCCGAATTCATGCCCCCGATGCCGTTAAGGTCGTCACCTAGGTGGCGGCCTCCACGCTTTTCGTTCATGTCCCAAAACTTCTGGGCATTGTAGACCAGTTCCCCCATCGGCGAATCGAAGCGAAGCGCCAACGGAATCTCGGCATTTTTCCAGGCTGACGGGAAATCGAAACGGTGGTCGATCTTGCCATGCAGCGGCATGACCAATGGCCTGTCGGCTCCCTGAAAGCCAACCCGCTCGCCGCGCGGACCGCCGGGACTGGAAAGCAGCCAAAACATGATTCCCGCCGCAAGCAACAGCGTAAGCACAAGGCGGACATGGGAAGACATTTTCAACACATTCCTTCAATGCACATGGAACCGCTTCGGATCAAGCGGCGATGACGTTGTGGATGCGGTTTCTGGCATACCCACCGCATTGCAGACGCTTTCAGAATTTCCGGCTCACACCTGCAAACGGCACGAGCTCTTCGGAGTCGGAATCCAACCCGACCCGGAAACCTGCATCCCATTGCATCATTTCCCCCCTCATCCATGTGCATCCGGCATTGAAGTAGGTTTCCCTTTCATCGCCGCCCTCTGGACTGACCAAGCATGCAAACTCGAAAAATATCGCCGTAGATGCCGTAAGGTCATGGCCGGCGGCGACCGAAAACAAACCTTCGCCGATCACCCCGCCACCATCGTCATCCGAGACCAGGTCGAACTGCCCCATGCATCCGATCGACCATCCCGCGGGCGCTTGAAAGGCGAACGGCAATATCAACCCGCCCTCAACATGGCCGTTTCCCAGGCCGCCGCTTGCGGTCGGGAGTTTCAGGTACGGCATCAAGGCCATGGCATGTGGCCCGCCGTCATTGCCCCAAAGATTGTATTTCAAGCGGATCTGGATGTCGCCGATCCCCTCTTCACCACCGAGATCATCCGTGTATCCAGGAAGGACAAGCTGCAGGTCACTCGCCGCACTGAGGCCGAATTTGACATTCGTCTCGGCCAATGATCTCGACTCAAGCTCTCCGCCATCAAGCCGCCATGCGGCGATTTCCATTTCCAGTTGCCAGCGGCCTTTGTCGACCGAATAGGGGCCTTCGGTCGTATCGGGACGGTCCGTGCTCAATTCACGGAGCTCAGCAGGACACGGTGTGATGACTGATCCCGACAGAAAGACCATATGAAGAAAAACTGGCAGCGTGCTTCGGCTCATGGATTAAAATTAGCCATGGCTAATTTTAATAGGCAAGAAAAACTTTTTCCCAGGTCCATCGGTAGGCGCCTGCTTCTCTGACAAGCAAAAAGGGAGGCCCGTTGACGGGCCTCCCTCGTTGAATGGGTCGGACGGATGTCGAGGTCAGGCGCTTGCCATACCGCCTTCATCACTATCGGAAATCTCGCCATCCTCATCATATGGGTCGACTTGGACGATCGGGTCGGGCTCCTCGACGGTGAACTCGAACTCCGATTCGCGGTGACAAGGGAAACCGGTGCCGGCAGGGATCAGGTGACCCATGATGACGTTTTCCTTGAAGCCGGTGAGCTGGTCGATCTTGCCGAGCGTGGCCGCTTCGGTGAGGACGCGGGTCGTGTCCTGGAACGAGGCTGCGGAGATGAACGAGTCGGTCTCAAGCGAGGCCTTGGTGATGCCGAGCAGCACCGGTTCCCCTTCCGCAGGCTTGCCGCCGTTGGCGATGATCGATTCGTTGATGCGCTTGAAGTGGGCACGGTCCACCTGGTCGCCCCAGAGGAACTCATCGGCGTCGCCGGGCTCGGTGATTTTCACCTTGCGAAGCATCTGACGGATGATGACCTCGATGTGCTTGTCGTTGATTTCCACGCCTTGGACGCGGTAAACCGACTGCACCTCGTTGACCAAGTGCTCCTGAAGCTCCTGGGCACCGCAGGCTTCCAGAAGATCTTCCGGAGACAGTGGTCCCTCGGTGATCTGGTCGCCGCGTTTCACCTTGTCGCCATCGGTCACGATGATGTGTTTGCCCATCGGCACGAGGTGGTCCTGGCTCTCGCCGGTTTCCTCATGGGTCACCACCACGCGCTTCTTGCCGCGGACGTTGGTGCCGAACGAGACGGTACCCTCGATCTTGGAGATGACGCAGGCATCCTTCGGCTTGCGGGCTTCGAAAAGTTCCGCCACCCGCGGCAGACCGCCGGTGATGTCCTTGGTGCGGGCCACCTTGCGGGGAGTCTTCGCCAGCTGGATACCGCCGGTGACGCTTTGGCCTTCCTTGACGGAAAGGTGAGCGCCGACCGGAATCGAGTAGCTTGCCTTCACTTCACCAGTCTTCTCGTCGATGATGACGACCTGCGGGTGGAGGTCTTCCTTGTGCTCGGTGACAACCATGCCCTTCTTGCCGGTTTCCTTGTCGGTCTCGCTGGTCACGGTGATTCCCGAGATCATGTCGCGGAATTCAACCTTGCCCGCCTTCTCGGTGAGAATCGGCACGTTGTAAGGATCCCATGTCACGATGGTGTCGCCCTTCTTCACATCCTCACCGTCCTTGGTGTTGATCACCGAGCCGATGACGATGTTGTGGCTTTCGAGCTCGAGACCCGCCTTGTCGCGGATCGAGACCGCACCGTTCTTGTTGAGGACGACCCAGGTTCCGTCGGCGGCTTGAACCGTCCGCAGGTCCTTGTAAACCAGGCGGCCGCTGTTCTTGGCCTTGATGATCGGTTGCTTGAAGGAGGCCGAGGCAACACCACCGACGTGGAAGGTCCGCATCGTAAGCTGGGTGCCGGGCTCGCCAATCGACTGGGCGGCGATAATGCCGACCGCCTCACCGATCTTCACCGGCAGACCGGTGGCAAGGTTGAGGCCGTAACAGTTGGCGCAGCAACCGCGCTCGGACTCACAGGTCAGCACGGAGCGGATCTTGAGCGACATCACGCCGATGCGCTCGACAGCCTTGGCCTGCACTTCGTTGATCACGTCGTCGACTTCCACAATCACCTCTCCGGTGACGGGATCCTTGATCTGCTCGCAGGACACGCGGCCGTAGATGCGGGTTTCCAGAGATGCGGTTTCCTCGTCACCGTCGAAAATCGCCGCCACCGAAATGCCGTTGGCGGTGAAACAATCCTGTTCGGTGATGATCACGTCCTGGGCGACATCGACGAGCTTGCGGGTCATGTATCCCGAGTCAGCGGTCTTGAGCGCGGTGTCGGAGAGACCTTTGCGGGCACCGTGGGTCGAGATGAAGTATTCGAGCACCGAAAGTCCTTCACGGAAGTTCGAAATGATCGGACGTTCGATGATCTCGCCAGAAGGCTTTGCCATCAGGCCGCGCATGCCGCCGAGCTGTTTGATCTGGGACTTGTTGCCCCGCGCTCCGGAATCGACCATCATGAACAGCGGCGATGCCTTCGCCTTGCCTTCGTTGTGTTCGATCTTGCGGTAAAGCGCGTTGGCGATCTGGTCGGTCGCACCGGTCCAGACGTCAACGACCTTCTGGTAGCGCTCGCCGTCGGTGATGACACCGTTGCGGTACTGCTTGGTGACCTTTTCAACCTCTTCGTAGGCCTTGGCGATGACTTCCTTCTTCTCCTCGGGAATGACCATGTCGACGATACCGATCGAGGTGCCGGAACGGGTCGCCTCCTTGAAGCCGAGCATCTTGAGATCGTCGAGGGTCTCGACAGTCGCTTTCTTGCCGGCCACTTGATAGCAGCGCCAGATGATGTCGCCGATCTGCTTCTTGCCGACGGTGTGGTTGATGAAACCGACACCGGCAGGCCAGATCTCGTTGAAGCGTACGCGACCGGGGGTCGTTTCGATGATCTTGCCTTCGCGGAGTGCGGCTTCGAGCGGGGTCAGGTTCTGGCGGTCGCTGTCCGTCAGTTCCTCACCCTTGTATCCGTAGACCGTGTCCTTGCCGTGGTCGGGGTTGCGGATCCGGATCCATTGATGATAATCAATCTTGCGCGATGCGATGGCGAATTCGACTTCCGAGGAATTCTCGAACAATGGGAGATGCTCCGCCTTTTCACGATCCTTGGCGGTACGGACACCGGCCCAGGTGAGGTAGTAGGTGCCGAGAATGATGTCCTGCGAAGGCACCGTGATCGGACGCCCGGATGCGGGAGAGAAGATGTTGTTGGGTGCCAGCATGAGCTGACGGCACTCCATCTGCGCTTCGACCGAGAGCGGCACGTGGACCGCCATCTGGTCACCGTCGAAGTCCGCGTTGTATGCGGTACAAACCAGCGGGTGGACACGGATCGCGGATCCTTCGATGAGCTTGGGCTCGAAGGCCTGGATCGAAAGGCGGTGGAGCGTCGGCGCGCGGTTAAGCAGGATCGGGTGGCCTTTGGTCACCTCAGCAAGGATGTCCCACACTTCGGTGGTTTTGCGATCGATCATCTTCTTGGCCGAACGCACGGTGTGGCAATAGCCGAGTTCCTTGAGACGGCGGATGATGAAGGGCTCGAACAGGGTGAGCGCCATTTTCTTCGGCAGGCCGCATTGGCCGAGCTTGAGGTCGGGACCGACGACGATGACCGAACGGCCGGAGTAGTCGACCCGCTTGCCGAGCAGGTTCTGGCGGAAACGTCCGCCCTTGCCCTTGAGCATGTCGGAGAGGGACTTGAGCGGACGGTTGCCCGCGCCCGTGACGGCACGGCCATGGCGGCCGTTGTCGAACAAGGCATCCACCGCTTCCTGCAGCATGCGCTTCTCGTTGCGGATGATCACCTCGGGAGTCTTGAGCAACAGGAGATTCTTGAGGCGGTTGTTGCGGTTGATGACACGACGATAGAGGTCGTTGAGATCGGAAGTCGCAAAGCGGCCACCTTCGAGCGGCACCAGCGGCCGGAGATCAGGAGGGATCACCGGCAAAACGGTCTGGATCATCCACTCGGGGCGCGACTTCGATTGGGCGAAGCCCTGGGTGATTTTGAGGCGCTTCGACAGCTTCTTCTTGTTCTGCTTCGAACGCGTGGTCGCGAGTTCCTCTTCAAGCTGAACAATGAGCTCGGGCAGCTGGATCTGCTTGAGCAGGTCCTGAATCGCTTCCGCACCCATGGAGGCCTTGAACGAGCCTTCGCCGTAGGTATCCTCAGCCTCACGCAGCTCGTTCTCGGTCAGCAGCTGTCCGAGTTCGAGCGCCGTGTTGCCGGGCTCGGTGACAACGTAGTCCTCGTAATAAATCACACGCTCAAGCTGGCGTGCGCTCATGTCAAGCATGAGGCCGATGCGCGAGGGCATGCATTTGTAGAACCAGATATGGGAAACCGGCACCGCCAGCTCGATGTGGCCCATGCGCTCGCGACGGACACGGCTCAGGGTCACTTCCACGCCGCAACGGTCGCAAACAACGCCCTTGTGCTTGATCCGCTTGTATTTGCCGCAAGCACACTCCCAGTCGCGGGTCGGTCCGAAGATCCGCTCGCAAAAGAGACCGCCTTTTTCGGGCTTGAAGGTCCGGTAGTTGATGGTTTCCGGATTCTTCACCTCGCCCTTTGACCAGGAACGGATGATGTCCGGTGAAGCGACGGTGATGGAGACTTGGTCAAAGGCCTCAGGACGTTCGTCCACGCCGAATAGTTCGCGAAGGTTGGTATCGACACTCATGTGGTTTAAATCGGTTGGGGGTTCGCGGTTCTGAGGTTAGAGGGTGAGGTCATCGAGCGAGAAGTCGTCGGAATCCAGCGAAATCTCGGAGCCGTGGCCGGCACCCTTGCGTCCCGGACGGACGTCGAGGCCGAGCGACTGCATTTCCTTGATGAGCACGTTGAAGGATTCCGGCGTGCCTGCCTCGAGGTTGTTGTCCCCCTTGACGATGGCTTCGTAGATCCGGGTGCGGCCCTGCACGTCGTCCGACTTCACCGTGAGCAACTCCTGCAGGGTGTAGGCGGCGCCGTAGGCTTCGAGCGCCCACACTTCCATCTCACCGAAGCGTTGGCCACCGTACTGGGCCTTGCCGCCGAGCGGTTGCTGGGTGACGAGGGAGTATGGACCAACCGCACGGGCATGGATCTTGTCGGCAACCAAGTGACCCAGCTTGAGCATGTAAATGATGCCGACCACGACCGGATTGTGGAAGGCCTCGCCGGTGCGACCGTCGTAGAGGGTCGATTTGCCACCAGTGGTGCCGTCCTTGCCGTCACCGATCCAGGTGAATCCCGGGCGTTCCGGCTCACCGGGCTTGCGCTGACGCAGTTCACCCTTGTCGCCGACGACGTTGACGCCGTCGACTTTCTTGGCCTTGGACATGACGTCCCAAATGACGTCCTCCTTGATGCCGTCGAAAATCGGGGTAGCGACCTTGAAGCCGAGGGCCCGGGCTGCGACACCGAGGTGGGTTTCCAGAACCTGTCCGACGTTCATCCGCGAAGGCACACCGAGAGGGTTGAGGCAGATGTCCACCGGAGTTCCGTCCGCGAGGAACGGCATGTCTTCTTCCGGAACAATGGTCGCGACCACGCCCTTGTTGCCGTGGCGGCCGGCCATCTTGTCACCCACCGAGAGCTTGCGCTTGGCGGCGACAAAGACCTTCACTTCCTTGATGACGCCAGGATCGACTTCATCACCGGACTCCAGCGTGTCGAGCTT
Source organism: uncultured bacterium (assembly GCA_965650215.1). Lineage (GTDB taxonomy): Bacteria > Verrucomicrobiota > Verrucomicrobiia > Verrucomicrobiales > Akkermansiaceae > Luteolibacter. Next base: position 8,413 of record CBFGOB010000005.1, read on the forward strand.
GCGCTCGCGCTCGGCGTCGAGTTCCTGGAAGCGGCCCTCGAAGGAGCTGATGATCTCCAGGATCTTGTTGCGGATCGGCGACGGATCGATCTCGATGTGATCGTGGACCGATGCCAGCTTGCGCAGCAGCGTCTTGGTGATCTTGCGGTTGGCCGGGATGATGATTTCACCGGTTTGCGCGTTGACGACATCAAGCGGGATCTTCTCGCCGAGCAGGATGTCGGAAAGGCGCTCGGTGAGGTCATCGGTGAGCTTGTCTGCCTTCTTCTTGTGCTCGTCGTTGATTTTCTTGAGTTGTTTCTTCAGCTCCGCAGGATCGACTTTCTCCGCGCGCTTCTTGGCGAAGCCGCTTTGGGAAACACGGACGTCCTGGACGATGCCGACACAACCCGACGGGACGCGCAGGGAGGTGTCCTTCACGTCCGCTGCCTTCTCGCCGAAGATGGCGCGCAGGAGGCGCTCTTCGGGTGCCAGCTCGGTTTCGGATTTCGGAGTGATTTTGCCGACGAGAATGTCGCCAGGCTTCACTTCCGCGCCGATGCGGATGATACCGTCGTGGTCCAGGTTGCGGAGCGCTTCCTCGCCGACGTTCGGGATATCACGAGTGATCTCCTCGGGCCCGAGCTTGGTGTCGCGAGCGGCCACATCGAATTCCGAAATGTGGATCGAGGTGTAGATGTCTTCCTTGACCACACGCTCGGAGATGACGATGGCATCCTCGAAGTTATAGCCGTTCCAAGGCATGAAGGCGACCAGCACGTTGCGGCCGATCGCGAGTTCTCCGTCTTCGGTATTCGGACCGTCGGCGAGGACCTGGCCTTTCTTGATCTTCTGGCCCTTCTGGATGATCGGCTTCTGATTGATGCAGGTGCCGGCGTTCGAGCGCATGAACTTGCGCAGCGGATAGGCAAAAATACCCTTGTCCAGATTGCTCTTCACCGACTCGGGGTCGCTGAGGAACTTCTCATCGGAGACCGGAAGCTTGCCATCCGGGGTGGTGATGATGATCTCGGCAGTGGCAGCGGCCACGATGCCGTCACCTTCGGCGACAATGACCGCGCGGGAGTCGCGCGCCGCCTTGCCTTCGAGGCCAGTGCCGACGAGCGGCGCTTCGGAAACCAGAAGCGGCACCCCCTGGCGCTGCATGTTGGATCCCATGAGCGCACGGTTCGCATCGTCGTGCTCGAGGAACGGGATGAGACCGGCAGCCACGGAGACGAGCTGCTTCGGCGACACGTCCATGTAATTGACATCGGTCGGCAGGGCTTCGATGAATTCGCCGCCCTTTTCACGGGCCGTAATGCGTTCTGCGAGGAATTTGCCGGTCTTGTCGATCGGATTGTTCGCTTGGGCGATCAGGTAGTTTTCCTCCTGGTCCGCCGTGAGGTATTCGATCTCGTTGGTGACCTTCCCGCCTTTGACGCGGCGGTATGGGGTTTCGATGAAGCCGAACTCGTTGATGCGCGCATAGGTGCACATCGAGTTGATCAGACCGATGTTGGGACCTTCAGGAGTCTCGATCGGGCAGATCCGGCCGTAGTGGGAAGGATGAACGTCGCGGACTTCGAAGCCGGCGCGGTCGCGGTTGAGACCGCCGGGTCCGAGTGCGGACAGACGGCGCTTGTGGGTCAGCTCCGCAAGCGGGTTGGTCTGGTCCATGAACTGCGAGAGCTGGCTGCGGCCGAAGAAATCGCGCACGACGGCCGAGAGTGCTTTCGGATTGATCAGCTTCTGGGGCGTCATGCCCTCGATGTTCACATCGAACAGGGTCATGCGCTCCTTGACCAGGCGCTCGGTGCGGGCAAGCCCGACACGGCACTGGTTGGCAAGCAACTCACCCACTGCGCGCACGCGGCGCGAGCCGAGGTGGTCGATGTCGTCCACCACGCCGTCACCCTTCTTGAGCCTGAGGATGTAGCGCATGGCGGCGAGGAAGTCCTCGGGGACCATGATGCGCTGGTGGGAGTCGACGTTGATGCCCAGTTTCTGATTGATCTTGTAACGGCCGACCCGGGTGAGATCGTATTTTTTGGCGTCGAAGAACAGGCGCTTGAGCAGGGCGCGGGAATTCGCCGCGGTTGGCGGATCGCCGGGGCGCAGCTTGCGGTAGATGTCCTTGAGCGCCGATTCCTCGTCCTTGGCTGGATCCTTGCGCAGCGACTTGAGAAGGATTTCATCTTCGCGGCCGTCGATGACTTCCAGCTTCTTGTGGCCAAGGGCCATGAGTTGGCGGACGATGCCAATGGTGAGCGGCTCGTAGGCTTTTGCGACGACCATTTCGCCATCGAGGATATCCTCGAAGGGCACCATGTGGCCCAGTTCGGCCTCATCCATTTTGTCGCTCAGCGAGAGCGAGCGGATCGAGTAGAAGTTGCTGACAATATCGCGGTCAGTCGGGTATCCGAGAACACGGAGGAAGGTGGTTGCAAGGAACTTGCGGCGGCGGCGGCGGCGATCCAGATAGACGTAAAGCAGGTCGTTGGTGTCGAACTGCACTTCCAGCCAGGATCCGCGGTCAGGGATGATGCGGAAGGAATGCAGCAATTTGCCGTTAAGGTGCTGGGAGGTCTCGAAGCAGATGCCCGGCGAGCGGTGCAACTGGGAAACGATGACGCGTTCGGCACCGTTGATGATGAACGTGCCGCGGCGGGTCATCATCGGCAGCTCACCCATGTAGACGCGCTCCTTCTTGTTGCCCGTCTCGTCCTTGAGTTTGAAGGTCACATACAGGGCGGCGCTGAAGCTTTCGCCGTTACGGAGCGATTCCAGCGAGGTGATCTTGGGGTCTTCGATGTCATAGCTGACGAAGTCCAGTTCGATGGCCTCGTCGTAGCTCTTGATCGGAAAGACTTCACGGAAGACCGCCTGGAGGCCGGTGTCTTCACGGTCCGCGGGGGGAACGTCCTTTTGCAAAAACTCGTCATACGAGCGGCTTTGGACCTCGATGAGGTTGGGAGGTTCAATAACTTCTTCGAATTTCCCGAAGTAGAGACGTTCAGCCATGGCTTTATGTGGGTATTCTAATGACAAGTTGAGCCCGAGCCGCGAACGGTCTCAGGCAGGGTGGATATCAGGAGTATTGAGAAGGGGTCGGAATCGGCACGAAAACCATAGGGGATCTGGAACTTGATTCTCGTGTCGGTTACGACGGATGAATCCTGGAGCGGACCGCTCCGCTCCAGGACAAATCCGGCAGGTGTTACTTGAGTTCGATCTTGGCGCCAGCTTCTTCGAGCTTTTTCTTGGCGGCCTCGGCAGCGTCCTTGGCGGCAGCTTCGAGGATGTTCGCAGGTGCGCTTTCGACGAGCTTCTTGGCGTCGGCAAGTCCGAGGCCGGGAGCGACTTCACGGACCGCCTTGATGACGGCGATCTTGTTGGCGCCGGCATCGGTGAGAACGACATTGAATTCGGTCTTCTCTTCTGCAGCTTCAACAGGGCCGGCGGCAGGACCGGCAACAGCAACGGCTGCTGCGGCGGAAACGCCCCAAGCTTCTTCAAGTTTCTTCACGAGGTCGGCAGCTTCCAGAACGGTGAGCTTGCCGAGTTCTTCTACGAGGTTGTCAATATTGGCCATTTTTGTTGTTTCTCCTTGTTCGGTATCGTCGCCTCAAGAGCCTCTTGAGATTTCAGGCAACAGCCGTTGCTCCGACGAGGAACCATTGTGGGTTCAGGCGGCGGCGGGAGGCGCCAACGCCATCTGTTCAGATTGTTTGTTATTCAGCGGCTGCTTCAGCGGGTGCTGCTTCGGCAGCAGTTTCAGCAGGAGCTGATTCCGCAGCCGAGTCGCCTTCGGGGTTGAATTTCGCCTGAATGACGCGGGCGATTTGGCTCGCGGGTTCGAGAATGGTTCCAAGCAGCGAGGAAAGGATCGCTTCGCGCGAGGGAATCTCGGCGATGACCTTCAGTCGGGCGGCATCCAGCACGGTATCAACGAGGATACCGGCCTTCATTTCCGGTTTCTTGAATTCCTTCTCGAAGTTCTTGATCGCCTTGGCTGCGGCAAAGACCTCGCTGTCGCCCATGACGAACGCGGTTTGTCCAACCAGGGACTCTCCGATGTCCGGAAGGCCGGCTTCGGAGAGGACCTTGCGCATGTAGCTGTTCTTGGCAACGGTGCAGCGGGCACCGCCGGCGCTCAAGCGCTGGCGCAGCTCGGTGAACTGGTGCACGGTCAGGCCGGTATAATCGATCACGATCAGATACGGGGAGGCATTGATCCGATCCAGCAGGCCGTTGATGATGATTTCTTTGTCAGGATTCATGGTCTGTGTGGCGTTGCTGGGTTAGGCGGAGGCTTTCTTGGCGAAGGTGGCCGCTTCCAACGGGATGCCCGGAAGCATGGTGGCGGCGAGCGTTACCGATTCGATGTAGTTGCCTTTGGCGGATGCGGGTTTCGCACGCACCACGCTATCGACGAAAGTGCGCGCGTTTTCGTGGAGCTGCTCGGGCGTGAAGTTGGTCTTGCCGATGCCGGCGGCGATGTTGCCGTTCTTGTCCAGCTTGTAGTCGACACGGCCGGCCTTGACTTCCTTGACCGCCTTGGCGGTATCATCGGTCACGGTACCCGTCTTGGGGTTCGGCATGAGGCCGCGGGGACCCAGAACGCGGGCGATCTTACGGACCTCCGCCATGGCATCGGGAGTGGCGATCGCGGAATCGAAATCGGTGAAGCCATCGCGGATTTTCTGGATGAGGTCTTCATAGCCGACGTGCTCCGCACCCGCTTCTCTGGCGGCTTCTGCGGCGGCGCCTTGGGCGAAGACGACGACCCGGACGTTTTTACCCGTGCCGTGAGGCAGGGAGACGGACCCACGGACCATTTGATCGCTCTTGCGGGGATCCACACCGAGGCGGAACGAGAGCGTGACGGTGGGGTTGAATTTCGGCGCCGGGAATTGCTTCACGGTGCTGATCGCGTCGGCAAGGGAGTAGCTCTTGCCTGCTTCGAGGAGAGCGACCGCCTTCTGGTAGCGTTTGCTGCGTGTTTTGGCCATTGTTGTTTTGGTTTGGCAGTTCGATCGGAAAGCACCGGATGTGCTTCCCTCCTGCGGGGACCCCGACGGATCGGGGTTGAGATTGTCTTACATGCCTTCGATTTCGAGGCCCATCTGGCGGGCGGTGCCGGCGAGGATGCGGGCGGCAGCTTCGGGGTCCTTGGTATTGAGGTCGGGCAACTTGATGTTCACCACTTCCATGAGTTGGGCCTTGGTGATTTTACCGACCTTGACCTTGTTCGGCTCCTTCGAGCCCGAGGCGAGGCCAGCGGCTTTCTTGAGCAGATTGCCGGCAGGCGGACGCTTGGTCACAAAAGTGAACGACTTGTCCTTGTAGACCGAAATCACGACGGGGAGCACATCGCCGGACTGGCTCTGGGTCGCCGCATTGAATTCCTTACAAAACGCCATGATGTTGACGCCGGCCTGACCGAGTGCGGGACCGACAGGCGGGGACGGATTGGCGGCTCCGGCGTTGATCTGGAGCTTGATGACTTTGACGACTTCCTTGGCCATGATGAATGCTTGGTTACGTTCGGGAGAGGGGTGATTGGATATTCAGTTGATGCAGTCGAGAAAAATCAGGCACGCTCGACCTGCCAGTATTCGAGTTCAACGGGAGTGCTGCGTCCGAAGATGGTGACCGACACGCGCAGCTTGCCGCGCTCGGGATCGATTTCCTCGACAATGCCGTTCTGGCTTTGGAACGGGCCGTCGGCCACCTTGACGGTATCGCCGACTTCGAAAGTGATGGCCGGGCGGACGCTTTCCTCGCGCTCCTTGATCTGGGAAAGCATCGCATCGACTTCGCGCTGGCGCATCGGCGTAGGGCGGTCCTTGGTTCCGGCGAAACCGATCACACCATCCATTTCCTTGATGAAAAACCAGGTCTTTTCGACGAGCTGGTTGTCCTCGGTGGTGAGATACATGTTGGCGATGATGTAGCCGGGGAAGAATTTCTTCTTGGTCTCGGTCTTCTTGCCGCGGCGGATCTCGGAAACCATCTCGGTGGGGACCAACACCTCGCGGATGTATTCGGTCATTCCCTCGGCCTCGGCATTGCGCAGGATGCGGTCACGCACCTTGGCCTCCTGGCCGGAAAGCACATGGATCACATACCACTGGTCACGAAAAGACTTGGTTTCAGACATGGCGGGAAATTCGGAGGGGTGGAGCTAGGGAAACCGGGCGGGATCAGCGGCCGAGATTGGTGAGGAAGCCGACGATCAGGACGTGGATGAAGTCCCAGAATTGCACAAAACCGGCCAGCAGGATCATCGCGATGAGCACCACGATCGTGGAGTCGACGAGCTCCTTGTATTTCTTCAATCCCTTGATCTTGGGATCGGATTCCCAAGGCCAGCTCGCTTTGCGGAGCTCGCCTTTGACCTCACCCAGGAAATTGGAGATTTTCGAAAACATGATATGCTATGGTTCAGACTGTGTGGAATGGCTGGCACGGAAGGTGAGACTCGAACTCACAACCAACGGTTTTGGAGACCGCTACTCTACCAATTGAGCTACTTCCGTGTTGAGGCGACTGAAGGGCACCCCGTGGTCGCAGGGTGCCCCGAAGCCAGTCGTCCCGGCTGCTGTTGCCAGAAGCCGGGACGCGAAGGTTGACGGATCAGTCGAGAATTTCAGCGACACGGCCCGCGCCCACGGTGCGACCACCTTCGCGGATGGCGAAACGCATGGTCGGCTCCATGGCGATGGAGTTGATGAGTTCGACTTCAAGGGTGACGTTGTCGCCCGGCATCACCATCTCGACGCCATCGGGAAGCTTGATGCTGCCGGTCACGTCGGTGGTGCGGAAGTAGAATTGCGGGCGGTAGTTCGAGAAGAACGGGGTGTGGCGGCCGCCTTCTTCCTTGGAAAGGACGTAGATCTCGGACTTGAACTTCTTGTGCGGCTTCACGGTGCCGGGCTTGGCGATGACCTGGCCACGCTCCACGTCGGTCTTCTTGAGACCGCGGATGAGGAGACCCACGTTGTCGCCAGCACGACCTTCGTCGAGCAGCTTGCGGAACATTTCGATGTCGGTGACGGTCGTCTTCTGGGTATCGCGGATACCCACGATCTCGACTTCCTCCATCTTCTTGATGATGCCACGCTCGACACGGCCGGTGCAGACGGTGCCACGGCCTTCGATCGAGAACACGTCTTCCACAGGCATGAGGAAGGTCTTGTCGATCGGGCGCTCGGGCTCGGGGATGTAGGCGTCCACGGCGTCCATCAGTTTGAGGATGTTTTCGCGCTGGGCGGCATCGCCGTCCAGAGCCTTGACGGCGGAACCTTTGATGACGGGGATCTCGTCACCCGGGAAGTCGTAGTAGGAAAGAAGCTCGCGCACTTCCATTTCGACGAGTTCGAGAAGCTCTTCATCATCGACCAGGTCGACCTTGTTCATGAACACCACGAGGGCAGGAACGCCGACCTGACGGGCAAGCAGGATGTGCTCACGGGTCTGGGGCATCGGGCCGTCGGCAGCGGAGACCACGAGGATCGCACCGTCCATCTGGGCGGCACCCGTGATCATGTTCTTCACGTAGTCGGCGTGACCAGGGCAGTCCACGTGTGCGTAGTGGCGCTTCTCGGTTTCGTATTCAACGTGGGCGGTGTTGATGGTGATGCCGCGCTCGCGCTCCTCGGGAGCCGCGTCGATGTCTGCGTAGCTCTTCTTCTCGGCGAAGCCCTTGTCGGCGAGGGTGTTGGTGATCGCCGCGGTGAGGGTGGTTTTGCCGTGGTCGACGTGACCGATGGTGCCGATGTTGACGTGCGGTTTGTTGCGCTGGAATGCTTCTTTAGCCATGGTGGTTGTGTTCTGTTGGAGACTGTTGGTAATCGTGATCGCCCTGGAGCTCGCGGGGGGAATTGAACCCCCGACCTCATCCTTACCAAGGATGCGCTCTACCCCTGAGCTACGCGAGCGATGTCGGATGTGCTTTTCCTTCGACTCGACAAAAACACCGCGTCCAATCCCATCCTCTGGAGAGAGATCAGGCGCGGCACCCCTGCTTGCTTTGGGGAAGAGCGGGCGGACGGTAACAAAGCCGGCCACTCTGTCAAAAAAAATATCCATGAAAAGAAATATTTCTGGAATACCCGGAAATCCCCGTGATTTCGGGCAAAATTGGCCCGGAAAACCACCCCGCAATGCCCTTCGGGAGCTGGCCGGGGGATCCGGTTTAGGCTGATTCCAGAGATGAAATGGAGCGGCCTATCCCATTTCGGAGCCCTTTGAAGATCCCCCGCAGCCAAAAGCATCCATGATGCGGGCGACTGCGCTGGCCGCCGGGAGCGACTGGTTTTCGACCAGCTTCTGCAACTGGGGCAGAAGCTGCATCACCGTAGGATCCCTGTAGAAGCGGTGGTGGAGCTCTTCCTCGATCATGGCCCGCATCCAATCGATCGCTTGCTGGCGCCGGCGTGTCTCGAGGACCCCGGAAGCCCGCCCGCGCCTGGCAAAGTCCTCCACGATATCCCACAGGGCCGCCAAGGTCTCGGGCATGAAAGCCGAGCAGGTCGTGCAGCGGGTTTTCCAACCCGGGGTGGCGGGTTGGAGGATATTGAGGACCCGCCGGTATTCGGCGCTGGCCAGTTTGGCCTTCTGGACATTGTCCCCGTCGGCCTTATTGACCGCGAGCAGGTCGGCGATCTCAATGACCCCCTTTTTCATCCCTTGGAGCTCATCCCCCGCCCCGGCAATCATCACCAGAAGGAAAAAGTCCACCATCGAGCGCACGGTCACCTCGTTTTGCCCGACGCCGACGGTTTCGACCAAAATCACATCAAAGCCCGCCGCCTCGCACAACAGCATGGTTTCGCGGCTCTTGCGGCCAACCCCTCCAAGCGACCCGGCAGACGGTGACGGACGGATGAACGCCCCCGGGTGGCGGCTCAAATGCTGCATCCGGGTCTTGTCGCCCAGGATGCTGCCACCGGTGATCGAGCTGCTCGGGTCGACGGCCAGGACCGCGACTTTGTGTCCTTGGTTGCAAAGCTGGGTGCCCAAGGACTCGATCAGGGTGCTTTTTCCGGCTCCGGGCACGCCGGTAATGCCGACCCGGATCGATTTCCCCGTATGAGGCAGAATCCGGGCCAACAACTGCTGGGCAAGCAGCTCGTGCTCGGGCAAATGGCTCTCCACAAGGGTGATGGCCCGCGAGAGGACTCCCATATCGCCCGCCATGACCCCCTTTTCATAATCTTCAAGGGTCAATTTGCGGCGTTTGGCCGGCTTGGCGCTGCTTTCCTGCGGGTCGCGCTGCAGCCCCGGCAGCACCCGGCATGCGAAATGGGGGTCCTCCAGCGACTGTTGCGGAACCCAATCCGGAACAGAGGCGTCGCGGGGGACTTCGGGCGTCAGGCTCATGAGACATGGCCAGCCTTTCCCAATTCCGCCCTGCAGACAAGCGCGCAGCGGGACTTTGTGCGATCGGCGGTCCCGGCCCTTGCCTGATGCGACGCGAGCGTCTAGGAGTTCCGCAATCCATCTCCCATGTCCGCAGATTACACCGAAGACGACATCAAATCCCTCGACTGGCGCGAGCACATCCGGATGCGCCCCGGCATGTACATCGGCAAACTCGGCGACGGATCATCCCCCGACGACGGCCTCTACATCCTGCTCAAGGAGGCGATCGACAACTCGATCGATGAACACATCATGGGGCACGGCAAGGAAATCCGCATCGAGATCGACGATCTCGGGCGTGTCGAAGTGCGCGATTTCGGCCGCGGCATTCCGCTCGGCAAGCTCTACGACTGTGCCGCCCAGATCAATACGGGGGCGAAATACGACAGCGAAGCCTTCAAGAAATCCGTCGGACTGAACGGAGTCGGCATCAAGGCGGTCAACGCGCTCTCCGAGTTCTTCGAAATCCAGGCATGGCGCGACGGTGAGACCAAGTCCTTGGAGTTCTCCAAGGGTCAGCTGACCGTCGACATGAAGCGTCCGCGCCCCGACGAGGGCAGCAACGGCACCCGGCTCGCCTTTGAGATCGACCGCGGCATTTTCCCCGCCCGCGCGAAATTCCGCGAAGCCTTCGTGGAAAAGATGTGCCGCTATTATTCCTACCTCAACCCGGCCCTCACCGTCGTCTTCAACGGCAAGAAATTCCGCTCGAAGGACGGATTGCTCGATCTCCTGCGCGAGGAAATGGAAAGCGAGGCGCTCTATCCCCCGATCCACCTCGTGGGCAATGACATCGAAATCGCCTTCACGCACACCGCCGACAGCAACGAGGAATACTACACCTTCGTCAACGGCCAGAACACTTCCCAGGGCGGCACCCACCTTGCCGCTTTCCGCGAGGCGATCGTCCAGGTGATCCGCGGCTTCTTCAAGAAGCAGTACGATCCATCGGACATCCGCGCGGGCATCGAGGCCGCGCTCTGTGTGCGCATCATCGAGCCGGTCTTCGAGTCGCAAACCAAAACCAAACTCGGATCGACCACCATCGCCCCCGAAGGCGAATCGCTCCGCACCTTCATCGGCAACTTCCTCAAGACCAATCTCGACAACTATCTCCACAAGAACCCGAAAGTCGCCGAGTCGATCCAGAAGCGCATCCTGTCCGCCGAGCGGGAGCGCAAAGACCTCAAGGGAATCCAGAAGCTCGCACGCGAGCGCTCAAGGCAAGCGAAGGTCCACAACAAGAAGCTCCGCGACTGCCGCATCCATTTTGACACCAAG
>CBFGOB010000006.1:0-18947 GCA_965650215.1 uncultured bacterium
CAACAACGGCAAGTTGGCTCTGGATGGGGGCAACGTCAAACAAAATCCGCGCCCTGTCACCCCTGAAACTCCATGGATTCGAGCTTTTTCCAGAAAATTGAGCAGGGCCTTTCGTGCGAAAGACTGGCAGCTTACGCGGTTCCCCAAGGAACCACCCCGCCAGATTCCTGCGCTACACTTGCGCGTTATCTGCTCAATATGGCGTTGTGCGAAAGTCTCTACTCACCATTACAGATTTGTGAAATTGCACTCCGAAATGCAATTCATCGATATTGCTCAGCACTCATGGCACGGGATGATTGGTATGACCATCCGCAATTCAGGCTAACAGTCTGGGCGGCCGACGAAGTTGCAAAAGCCAAACAAAAGATCGCCAAAGCGCAAAAGCCGGTGACTGCCGCCCGAGTAGTGGCCGAGTTGCAGTTTGGATTTTGGACGAGCTTATTTGAGGCGCACTACGAGCAAAATACTCCGTTCCTCCCAGGTGCATACAAAGGAGTCTTTCCTCACCTACCAAAGAGTCTGCACAAGCGAAAAGACCGCAAAGCGGATCTCGAAACGATTCGACAGCTGCGCAACAGCGTCTTCCATCACGAGCGCATCGTGCATTGGCAAGATCTGAACGATCAGCACCAACTGATTCTCGACATCATCAATTGGGTAAGTCCCGAGCTCCGTCAGATGGCCGATGCCTTGGATCGATTCCGAGTTGTACGTGCAGCTGGCCTCAAACCTTGGATGGCCAAGCTTCGCAGGCATTGGCCTGTTACGGCATCCAAAATATCCTCGTCTCCTGAAGTAGTCGCCCAGGTAGACCAACCCGTCGACCACAGCAATGGGGCGGAAAGCCCCTTCGGCCACCGCTGGGGCGGCGATGTCTTCTCGCTCTCCCACAGCCACCTCGAAACCATCCAACAAGGCCAAACTCTCGCGCTGGATATCATGGGTGAGTATGTGGTGTTCTTGAAGAAAGAGGAAGGAGGGTTGGAATGAAGAGTGATACGTGGCGGGAGCGGAGCCTCGGCGAGTGCGCAACATTTTCTTCCGGCGGAACTCCGTCAAAAAGTAATCCTGAGTTTTGGTCAGGCCATGTTCCTTGGGTAAGCGCCAAAGATCTGAAGGTGTTTCGACTCCATGATGCTCAGGACCATGTAACACCCGAGGCAATTGATGCTGGAAGCCGTCTCGTTCCTAAAGGTGCGATCTTCCTACTAGTTAGGGGTATGACGCTGCACAATGATGTGCCGATCTGTGTGGCCATGCGCGACATGGCCTTCAATCAGGACATCAAGGCGCTTCTTCCGAAGCCTGATGTTGATGCAACATTTCTCGTATACTGCTTACTAGCGAAGAAGCCAGAACTCCTGTCGTCTGTGGATTCAGCGGGACATGGCACTGGCAGGCTGAATACGGACACCTTAAAAGCGATGGAGCTGTTGCTCCCACCCCTCCCCGAGCAAAAAGCCATCGCTTCCATCCTCGGGGCGCTGGACGACAAGATCGAGTTGAACCGGCGGATGAACGCGACGCTGGAGGCGATGGCGCGGGCGCTGTTCCAGAGTTGGTTCGTGGATTTCGACCCCGTCCGCGCCAAACTCGACGGCCGCCCGCCCGTCGGCCTCGACCCCGCCACCGCCGCCCTTTTTCCCGACTCGTTCCAAGATTCATCGCTGGGACACGTTCCCAATGGATGGGAGACGGGTTCTATCCTTCGGCAAGCTGACTTGCTGAGTGGTGGAACGCCAAAGACCGATGTCCCGACCTATTGGAACGGTGATGTGCCGTGGGTCAGCGCGAAGGATGTTTCCCAATGTGGTGAAGCCTTCCTCGTATCCACCGAGCGAACCATCACCAAGCAAGGAGTTGAGGAAAGTTCCACGAAGATTATTCCCGCCAATTCAACCGTCATTGTCGCGCGTGGCGCGACGACCGGAAGGCTCACGATGTTCGGCCACGCGATGGCAATGAATCAGACCTGTTACGGGTTGCGCTCAAAGGTCGGTGCGCCTTTCGCTCTCTACTGCAATGCTCGTCACTTCATTGAACGACTGGTGCAAGGCGGCCACGGCTCCATTTTCGACACCATCACGACAAGCACCTTTGAAGCGACCGACGTTCTCCTCGCCCCGAAAGAAGTCCTTCTCGCTTTCGATAAGCAAGTAACGCCGATGTTCCAGCAAGTCCACGCCAACCTCCACCAATCCCGCACCCTCGCCACCCTGCGCGACACGGTGCTGCCGAAGCTGCTGAGTGGGGAGCTCTGCAGCCTCGAAATTTCACTCGAAGCGATCTGAATGAAACTCGCAGTTTTCATCGACTACGACAATCTCCTCGAACATCATAGGAATTCGGGAATTCTTGACGTAACCAGAAGGGCGCTTCTCCAAGTGCCAAAATTTTCGTTCGCTGCGAATGGGACATGTGATGTCCGAATCTATGGAGGCTGGTATGAAGATTGCACGCTGACTAGACGAGCTCAAGATCTCGCTGTGGCCTTGGCGCAAGAGTTTCCCGCGGCAATCCGCGTGCCTGACAACGCTGGCGGAATTTGCCGCATTTCAGCTACCGCAGAGCTCGCAGTTGCTTCGTTGGAGGAACCGTCACATCATCTTTTTGATACCTATCGAAAGAAAGGGAAGCCTTCAAATCTACGGGTTCAAAAACCAGAGGATGTCGGTTGCGTTGACCCCACTTGCCCGCTACCACTTGTGAAAAAAGTTCTCAAGCGAGGAACCTGTCCGAACGCATTGTGCGTTGTCGGCGCATCAGATCTCGTGTATCGACACGAGCAGAAAATCGTCGATACACTGCTGGCCTGCGACATGGTTTTTGCTCCAATGCAAAACTACGATCATCTCGTTCTAATTAGCGGAGATGATGATTTTCTGCCACCACTTCGCTCAGTCTTGTTGCGAGGAACCCCCGTCTCAAGATTTCATCCCAAACCAAATGCTAATCGAACTCCACTTTCCGTGAGAGGAGCGGTTTTAACTGACATTGATCTCTAGCCATGCATGTGAACGACTTTAAAAGCATTGTGTCCGCCTTCGCTGATCCGGAAAGCGACCTTCTCTTCGAGAAGACAAAGGTGGTTTTCTCCGTTAACGGTGACCTTATCGAAGTTGAGATTTCGACCAAGGATGGGGATGTCCTTGTTGATGAGGGCGATGGCCCGATGTCTGCCGGGAGGTGGGTTGTCAAACGCCTTGCGAAGTTGCCTCTGCTGGCATCTCGTTTGAAAGAGGGCGTGGCCGATACAAAGCAATTTGTTTCCCCTGCGGCGACATTGCTTCCATCCCTTGAAGTTCGTCCTGACGAGGTCGCCACGGCAACTGACGATGCCTTGAATACTACTCTCAATGCGTTGGACGAGAAGAGTCCAATGGAGACTAGTGTTCTCTACATCACAAGCGATGCAGGAGAAGGAAAGACATTCCTGATTAATCAGATGGCAAAGGAGCAAGCGCAACGCTTCTTAAATGGGGAAGCAGACTGGCTCCTCGTTCCTATCCCACTGGGTGGAAAGCACTTTCTGCGATTCGATGATATTACAGTCGGGGCGCTGCAGAACCGCTACCGCTTCCCGTTCCTCTATTATGAATCTTTCCTATCTCTCGTGAGGATGGGGGTTATCGTTCCTGCATTCGATGGCTTTGAGGAAATGCTTGTTGAGGGGAGTTCCGGTGAAGCGCTTTCGGCAATGGGAATTCTTGTCGGCTCTCTAGATTCGAGAGGCTCGCTCGTCGTTGCTGCTAGAAAGGCATATTTTGAATTCGAGAACCTAAGAAACCAAGAAAAACTCCTTGATTCGATCAAAACCTACTCGGTTGGCTTTGGAAAGCTTGAGCTTCATCGATGGGGGCGTGTCCAATTCTTGGAGTATTGCGCAAAGCGCGAGGTTAACAACTCGGAAATAATCTATGAGCGTGTTGCGGAAAGACTCGGAATCGACCACTCGCTACTTACTCGCCCGGTTCTCGTTCGGAGATTAGTCGATATTGCTACGGAAAGTCCTTCGCTCGATGCATTTTTAGAGAGGATCCACAATTCCGGTCCCGACTTCTTCGCCGTGTTTGTCCGGGGTATCATTGAACGAGAGGCGAGTGAGAAGTGGATCGACCGCTCGGGCGAGCAGGATGTAGGTAAGCCGCTCCTCACAGTAGATGAGCATTGTGAGGTGCTCGCCGCAATTGCTCTGGCCACTTGGGAAGCGCGCGTCGATTTCTTGAAGAGGGATAACCTTGAATTTGTTGCCGATTATTACTCGGAGACTAAACGGAAGACCGCTTTCCAAGCTCAACAGATCCGTGAACGGATTCGCGGCCATGCGCTGCTGATTCCTTCACAAAACGCTTCACAAGCGGTCGAGTTCGATCACGAGGAGTTCCGCTTATTTTTCTTGGGTGAGGGTTTGGCGGAACAAATCCGTCCCCTGAATGAGAGGGCAAAAAGTGAGGTACTCGCTACAGTAAGAAGAGGAGTTTTGCCAAAGCCTGCACAGCGGGCATTCATTCAAGCAGTGAAGCGGCACCCGACATTTGAACGTTTGCAAGCGGCCAGATTTCTTTTGGAAATCAGTGCTTTGGACGGGCAAGCTAGTTACACTCAGGAAAACTGTGGAAGCCTCATCGTCCGCCTGCTTAGCGAAGTCGAAGCCTCTGGCCTCGAAATCAAAGGAATCGCATTCCCTGCTGATTCACTGCGGGACCGGAAGCTTGAGGGATTAACGTTCCGTGACTGCTTCTTTGCTCCAACTAGTGTTGAAGTCTCGTCGTTCAAGGACTGCAAGTTCATTGATTGCCATTTCGGCCAGATCAGGGTCTTTACTTCAACAAAGTTTGAGTTGGTCAGATTTGAAGATACTGCCGTTGATTCGGTGCGACTTGAAGATCAGGATGTAGAATTCTGGGAACCGGAGGCTGTGCGCGCGGCTATGACCAGACTAGGAGTAGATATGCCGGATGCTTCGGGATTGGCAACTCCCGAACTCGAACTGGATTTCTTGATGGATCCAGAACTCAAGAATCTAGAGAAGCTCGTCCGCTATTTCATGAGGAGCACACACATTAGCGAGAGCGTCATCTTGATGAAGTTGGGGCAGGGTGCGCAGTCATTCTTGGACGATACAGTTCCCGATTTACTTGCTCGCGGCATATTGGTTCAAATCGATAATCGGGGAGGTGGTGTTCAACGACGGTTCAGGCTCGGCCACAGTTTGGAAGTAATAGATCAGGTGATTACTCGGGCACGTGGCTCATATTCTGTATTCCTTCAGGCATTTGTTAGCATTTGATCATTTTCGCAGTTATGCCCCTCAACGAATCCCACGTCGAAGAAGCCGCCCTCGAATGGTTCGGGGAGCTGGGCTATGCCATCGGCCATGGCCCGGAGATGGCTCCGGGCGAGACGGCAGCGGAGCGGCAGACGTTTGGCGATGTGGTGCTGGAAGGTCGTTTGCGCGAGGCACTGCATCGCCTGAACCCGCAGGTGCCGGCTGAGGCGCTAGAGGAAGTCCTGCGCCGCGTGCTGCGAGTGGCAGATGGCAGCCTGACCCGAACCAACCGCGCTTTCCACAAGCTGCTGCGCAATGGTGTTGAAGTCAGCTACAAACGCGCCGATGGCAGCACGAAGCACGATCAGGCGTGGTTGGTGGATTTCTTCAATGTTCATGCCAACGACTGGCTGGCCGTGAACCAGTTCACCGTGATTGAGCAGGGCCACAATCGCCGTCCGGACATCGTGGTGTTTGTCAACGGGCTGCCGCTGGGCTTGATTGAGCTGAAGAATGCCGCCGACGAGGAGGCGACGATCTTCTCTGCCTACAAGCAGCTCCAGACCTACAAGGCGGAAATCCCAAGCCTTCTCCGCTACAATGCGGCGCTGGTCGTCAGCGACGGCTTGCAGGCGCGGATTGGATCACTGACGGCCAATGAGGAGTGGTTCAAGGTATGGAGGGAGCCTGATGGCTCTCCTCCACCCTCACCCCAGCCCTCTCCCAGCGGGAGAGGGAGTGAGCATTACCGTGGTGGATTCGATTTTGCAGGACTAACGGACAAAGCGAGGGAGTTGAGACGGAATCAAACTCCTGCCGAGGACGTGCTTTGGGAGTTGCTGAGGGATCG
Organism: uncultured bacterium; assembly: GCA_965650215.1. GTDB lineage: Bacteria > Verrucomicrobiota > Verrucomicrobiia > Verrucomicrobiales > Akkermansiaceae > Luteolibacter. The sequence goes on from CBFGOB010000006.1 coordinate 6,123, forward strand.
TCAGTTGCTGGGAGCGAAATTCCGGAGGCAGCACCAATTCGGTGAATACATCTGCGATTTCTTCTGTCGCGAGGCAAAACTGGTGGTCGAGTGTGACGGAGAACCGCATTTTGCGCAAACTCGTCAAAAGCACGATACAAAGCGGGACGCTTACCTTCGCTCACAGGGCCTGACAGTCCTTCGTTTCCCGAACGACATAGTGATTAACGAGACTCAGGAAGTTCTCAGTCAAATCAGTTCACATCTACCTTCTCCCCTTGGGAGAAGGGCCGGGGATGAGGGGCAGCAGCTTGTCCAACAACGGCCGAAAGCCACCCTCGAACTCGAAACCCTGATTCACGGCGTATTCAAACGCGAAAACTTCCTCAAGCTGCTGCTACACTTCATCGTCTTCGAGGAAGACCCGGACAACGGTTCCGTCCACAAGATCCTGGCGGGCTACCATCAGTTCCACGCAGTGAATGCGGCGGTGGAGGAAACGGTGCGAGCCAGCGGGATGCTGTTGGCTGGTAAGACCAAGGAGGACGAGGGTCAGTATTGGGCCGGCAAGATGACCGGCGGTCAGGCAGGCGACCGCCGCGCCGGTGTGGTCTGGCACACGCAGGGCAGCGGCAAGAGTTTCTCGATGCTGTTCTATGCGGCGCGGGTGATCCGCCACCCGGCGATGCAGAACCCGACGCTGGTGGTGCTGACCGACCGCAACGACCTCGATGATCAGCTCTTCGGCCAGTTCCAGCGCTGCGCCGATCTGCTCGGCCAAATGCCGGTACAGGCGGAAAGTCGGGAGCATTTGCAGGAGCTGCTCAACCGGGCCTCCGGTGGCGTGGTCTTCACCACCATCCACAAGTTCATGCCGGAGAGGGGTGAAGAGATGCCCGTGCTCTGTGACCGCCAGAACCTGGTAGTGATCGCCGACGAGGCGCACCGCAGCCAATACGGCTTTGGCGGACGGGTGAACGAGAAGACCGGGCAGATGAGCTACGGCTTTGCCAGCAACCTGCGGGATGCCCTGCCCCGCGCCTCCTTCATCGGCTTCACCGGAACGCCGGTCGAGAAAGCGGATGCCAACACCCGGGCGGTCTTCGGCGACTACATCTCCATTTACGACATCCAGCGGGCGGTGGCCGACAAGGCGACGGTGCCGATCTATTACGAAAGCCGGATTGCCAAGCTGGGTCTCAATGCCAGTGAGCTGCCGAAGCTGGACGAGGAGTTCGAGGAACTCACCGAGGGCGAGGAGCTGACCAAGAAGGAACAGCTCAAGACCAAGTGGGCAGCGTTGGAGGCACTGGTCGGCGACCCGAAGCGGATCGGCCTGATCGCCAAGGATCTGGTGGCTCATTTCGAGAAGCGGACCGAGGCGATGGACGGCAAGGCGATGATCGTCTGCATGAGCCGTCGGATCTGCGTGGACCTCTACGAGGCGCTCATCCAGCTGCGGCCGGAATGGGCGGAGGACGCCCTGAAAGTCGTGATGACCGGCAGCGCGGCGGATGGGCCGGAATGGCAGAAGCACATGACTTCCAAGAAGCAGCGCCGCGAATTGGCCAACCGCTTCAAGAACCCCAAGGACCCGTTCAAGCTGGTGATCGTGCGCGACATGTGGCTGACCGGCTTCGACGCCCCCTGCCTGACGACCATGTATGCCGACAAGCCGATGCAGGGCCACGGCCTGATGCAGGCGATTGCGCGGGTGAACCGGGTGTTCAAGGACAAGCCGGGCGGGTTGGTGGTGGACTATCTCGGTCTGGCCCACCAACTGAAGCACGCGCTGGCCACCTACACCGAGAGCGGCGGCACCGGCAATCCGACCTTCGACTCTACTCAGGCGATCGCCGTGATGTTGGAGAAGCACCACGTTGCCTGCGATATGATGCACGGTATGGACTGGGCCCTGTGGACGAGCGGCACGCCCACCGAGCGTCTGAAGCTGATTCCGGCAGGCCAAGAGCACATCCTGGAGCAGGAAGACGGCAAGCAGCGCTGGGTTCAGGTGGTCACCGAGCTGTCCCGCGCCTTTGCCCTCTGCGCCGCCAGCGACGAGGCGGTAGCGATCCGGGACGACGTTTCGTATTTCCAAGCGATCCAAGCGGCGCTCAACAAGCAGGGCGGCAAGAGCCAGAAGAGCCCGGAGCAGATTGATGCGGCAATCCGGCAGTTGGTCAGCAAGGCAATCACCACCGAGGGCGAGGTGATCGACGTCTTCACCGCCGCCGGCCTGCAGAAGCCGGACATTTCCATCCTCAGCGATGGTTTCCTCGCCGAGGTGCGCGGCCTGAAGCACAAGAACGTGGCCGCCGAACTGCTGGAGAAGTTGCTGAAGGACGAGATCAAAGTCCGCTCCAAGAAGAACCTCGTGCAGAGCCAGTTGTTTTCGGACAAGCTCAGAAAGACCCTTAACGCCTACCACAACCGGGCGATCTCCACGTTGGAGGTGATTGAGGAGCTGATCAAGCTGGCCAAGGAGATGGACGCCGCCACCAAGCGCGGCGAAGACCTTGGCCTGAGCGACGACGAGGTGGCCTTCTACGACGCCTTGGCGGCCAACGAAAGCGCGGTGCGAGCCATGGGCGACGACAAGCTCAAGGTCATCGCTGCCGAGTTGATTTCCCAAGTCCGCAAGAGCGTGACCATCGACTGGACCTTGCGCGAGGGTGCCCGCGCCAAGATCCGTGTCATGGTCAAACGCATCCTCAACAAGTATGGCTACCCGCCCGACCTTCAGGAAGAGGCGGTCAAGACCGTGCTCCAGCAGGCCGAGTTGCTGTGCGCGGATTGGGTGTAGATCATGCTGAGTCTTGCGCCCCACCACTCGCCGGACCGCTCGGAGAGCGGTCCCTGCCTGAGGCTGTGGTTTGCCGCGATTTTCCGATTGGCAGTCTTCCTTTCGGCTCGCCGTTGATGGGGGTGCTGACTTCTAGTGGCGGCATGTCGATGGCGGAATGGATGCGTCGCGAGGGTTTGCCGGAGGATTTTTCCGGCACGGTGGACGGGATCTACCGTCCGCTGGCGCGGCAGGTGGCGGCATGGCATGGCGGACGCGGGCCGATGCTGTTGGGGATCAATGGCGGCCAAGGCACGGGCAAATCGACGATGGCGATGTTTCTGCGTCACTTGCTGGAGCAGGAGCAGGGCCTGGCGACCGCGCTGCTGTCGATCGACGACCTTTACCTGACGCGTGCCGCACGGATCGAGTTGGGTGAGCGGGTCCATCCCTTGCTGCGGACGCGCGGGGTGCCGGGGACGCATGATCCGCACTTGGGCATGGAGCTGATCGATCGCCTGATGAGCGCCGGACCCGGGGATGCGACGGCGCTGCCGCGCTTTTCGAAGGCCATTGACGATCGCTTGCCGTTTGCCGAATGGCCGGTGTTTCGCGGGCGGGCGGACCTGGTGATTTTCGAGGGTTGGTGCGTGGGTGCGCGGCCACAGCCGGAGGAGGACTTGCAGGAGCCCTTGAATGCCCTTGAACGCGACGAGGATCGGGACGGGCGTTGGCGGCGATGGGTGAATGCCCAACTGGCGGGAAGCTATCGCGCGTGTTTTGATCGGATCGACCGCTTGGTGTTCCTGCGGGCACCGGACATGGCCTGCATTCGCGCGTGGCGGGCGGAGCAGGAAGACAAGCTTCGCCGCCGCCTGCACGAGCGCGGGGAGGATGCGAGCGGGTTGATGGATGGGGCGGCGCTGGATCGCTTCATCGACCACTACCAGCGGCTCACCGAGCACCAATGGCGCGAGCTGCCATCGCGTGCGGATGCGGTGCTGCAGTTGGCGCCGGACCACCGGATTCTGGGAATCGGGTGGAGGTGTGAATAAGGCAAACCAAGGGATGCGTCTTGTGGGCACGCGGAAAGGGGAAGCCGCCTGCAGCGGCCATCGTGCGACGGTCACAGACCGACGCTACAATACGCGGCGACGGTTATGGACAGACGCTACATCGTGCGGGCTTGCGGATGGCTGGGGTGGGCGATTAGGTTGTGGGTCGAACATTTGCCCGATGGCCGACTTTTTCCAAAACGGACGCGTGACGACTTTCCATCAGCTGGGGGATCGCCCGTTGGCGGATCTCGAGACCGAGCTGCGTCAGTTCCGCAAGGAGCGGCCGATGGGACTGGTGTTGCCCTCCCTGTTTTCCGAGCTCGAGGGCCCGGCCTTGGGCAGGATTGTCGACGAACTGACGAGGGTCGACTATCTCGATGAAATCGTCATCGGCCTCGATCGCGCGGACGAGGCCCAGTACCGTCATGCCCTGGAGTATTTCAAGCGTCTGCCGCAGCGCCACCGGGTGCTGTGGAACGACGGGCCGCGGCTGCGGGCGATCGACGCGATGTTGCAGCAGCACGACCTGGTGCACGGCGAATCCGGCAAGGGCCGCAACGTCTGGTATGGCTTCGGCTACGTGCTCGCCTCCGGGCGCGTGAAGGCGCTGGCCTTGCACGATTGCGACATCACGACCTACTCGCGCGAGCTGCTGGCGCGCCTGATCTATCCGATGGCGAACCCGAATTTCGGCTATCAGTTCTGCAAGGGCTACTACGCGCGGGTCGCCGACGGCAGGATGCACGGCCGGGTGTGCCGCCTGCTGGTGTCGCCGCTGATCCGCTCGCTGCAGAAGGTGTGCGGGCCGATCGATTTCCTGGACTACCTCGACAGCTTCCGCTACCCGCTGGCAGGTGAGATTTCGCTGACGGCCGAGGTGTTGCGGGATTTGCGGATCCCGTCCGACTGGGGTTTGGAGATCGGAATGATTTCCGAGATCTGGCGGAACTACCCCGGGCGGAGGATCTGCCAGGTCGACATCGCGGATGCCTATGATCACAAGCACCAGGATTTGTCCGCGCAGGATGCGTCGCAGGGTTTGTCGAAGATGGGGGTCGATATCACCAAATCGCTCTACCGCAAGATGGCGATCCACGGGGTGAAGCTTGAGGAGGCGTTTTTCCGCACGCTGAAGGCCGCGTATTACCGCACGGCGCTGGATTTGATCGAGTGCCATCACCACGATGCGTTGATGAACGGCCTGCGTTATGACCGGCATGCCGAGGAAGCGGCGGTCGAGGTGTTCGCGCAGAGCCTGGTGAGTGCGGGTCAGAGTTCCATGGAGTCGCCGATGGACAAGCCGTTCATGCCCGGATGGGACCGGGTGATGAGTGCGGTGCCCGACATCCTCGAGCGCCTGCATGCGGCGGTCGAAGAGGACCTGCACGAGTTCGGGGGAGGGTGAGGCCGTTGGAATCGATCACGCGAATCTTCACCACGGATTTCACGGGTTGCGCCGGATGGGGGATGGTGGGCGGTCCCGCTTGCGGGAGCGTAGGTCACCGACGCTCATAGAGCGCCGCTACAATGGGCGACGTGGGCTCGTTCGTTAGAACGAGGGGTTGGGGTGAGGAAGCAACGTGTGGTGATCCACGCACCGATGGGATCACTTCTGCGGGATGTCCTTGAAGTCCTCGGGGACCTTGGTGATGAGGTAGGCGACGACTTCGGCAATTTGTTTCGGGCTGAGCTGTTGGCCCCAAGCCTGCATTTTGGCGCCGTTGTGGCCGGTGCTTTCCGGGGGCGATCCGTTGTTGATGAGCTTGAAGATGTCCATCGGCTTGCTGCCGAACTTCCATTGGTGGTCGTTGATCGGCAAGCCGGGCAGGGGGATCTTGTTGCCGGCGACCTGCATCGTGCCGCTGAGGTCGGCGGCGTGGCAGGCCGAGCAGTTGGTCATGTAGGTCGTTTCGCCGGCGGCGACGACATCCGGTTGGCTGGCCCAGCCGTGGACGAGGGTCGAGTCGTCGAGACTGGCGAGGGTTTTCTCGAGTTCCTTCTGTTTGACCTCCTGGACCGCGACCATGCCGTCGATGACGTTCTGCTGCGGGGATTTGAGCAGGTCGGTGTGGTAGGTGATCACCCAGTGGAGGACGAACCAGACGATCGCGCCGTAGAAGGTGAACAACCACCAGTTCGGCAGCTTCTGGTCGTATTCCTGGATGCCGTCGTATTCGTGTTTGCGGAGGATGATTTCGCCTTCTTTCTGGGCGAAGTCGCCACGTTTCGGTTCTTGGCTCATGGGCGGTCGGTGGTGGGTGGGGAGTCCTGAGGGTCGAGGGGCATGGCGGCGAGGCGTTCGCGATCGCTCTTGCGCAGGCGGAGCGCGCGGACGGTCACCAGCACGAAGACGCTGAAGAAAATGCAGAACGAGATCACGGGGATGATCTGTGCCCAATCTTCGACGAGGATGCGTTTGAACATGGTGTGGAATCAGTTGGAGGCGTTGCGGAAGGAATCCGGGTCAAATGCCTTCGGGCCGACCGGGTGTTCCCTGGTGACTTCCTTGTAGGCGCCGAGTTTCTGCATGTAGGCGATCAGCGCGATGACCTGTTTGTCGGCGAGGTGATTGCGGAGGGCGTCGCCCTTGAGGTCGGGTTGGTCCGGCAGGTAGACCTTGGCGTCGACGAGCGACTTCGCGATTTCCTGCGCCTGGGTTTCGACCTGGTCGCGGATCTCGTGTTGGTTCATGGCCGGCCATGGCACGCCGAGTTTCGCCTGTTGGGCGATCTTGGTCGGCAGGGATTTCACGTCGGTGGATTTTTCGAAGAGCCAGGGGTAGGCGGGCATGTTCGAGAGTTCGCCGGAGATCAGGCGGGGATTGAGGAAGTGGTTGAAGTGCCAGTCGTTGCCGCGCTTGCCGATGCGCATGTATTTGTAGGGAACTTGTTCGCCCTTTTCGTTTTTGTAGGTGGCGATCGGTCCCCCTTCGTGGGCGAGGTCCGGGCCGGTGCGTTTCGAGCCCCACTGGTAGGGGTGGTCGAAGATCGACTCGCCGAGGTGCGAGTAGTCGTCGGCGACGCCGGGGCGGCCGTAGCGCATCACTTCCGGCACGAGGGTGCGGATCATCTGCGAGTGGCAGTTGTAACAGCCTTCGGCGACGTAGATGTCGCGGCCGGCGAGTTCGAGTGGCGTGTAGAGTTCCTGGAGCCGGCCTTCGATGTTCTTCTCGCGGTTGACGATCAGCGAGGGGATGATCTGGACCGATCCGCCGATGGCCACGGCGATGAAGACCAGCACGGTGAAGGGCAGGTAGTTTTCGATCAGGCGTTCGTGCCAATTCGTCCACAGGGACTTGTTGGCCTTGAAGGTCTTGTAGGCGTGGTGGGACAGGAGGGCGGCGACGACGAAGGCGGCCTTGTCCGCGTGCGGCGGGAGGAAGAAGCCGAGGACGACGAAGATCAGGGCCATCACCGAGTGGGTGACCGGATCGCTGAACAGTCCTTCGCCGAGGCCCATGCCGTCCTTTTCCGTTTTGGCGATGACGGTGACTTCGGTGCATTCGTCGGTGGCGGTGCCGGACCGGGCGGTTTTCCAGATGTTGATGGCGAGCATCACGAAGCCCGAGAGGTAGAGCAGTCCGGCGATCGAGCGCAGCCAGTAGAAGGCCTGGATGTTTTCAAGGGTTTCGACGAACTCGGCATACTTGAGGGTCGTGCCGCCGGGGTTCGTTTCGCTGAGCATGAGGCCCTGCATGATGCCGGAGAACCACATCGCGACCACGTAGAGCAGGATGCCGAGGGTGCCGACCCAGAAGTGCATGTTGGCCAGCGAGGTCGACCAGAGCCTGGTGTTCCACAGCCGCGGGGCGAGCCAGTAGAACATGCCGGCGGCCATGAAGCCGTTCCAGCCGAGGGCGCCGGAGTGGACGTGGCCGATCGTCCAGTCGGTGTAGTGCGAAAGCGCGTTGACCTTGGTGATGGCGAGCAGCGGGCCCTCGAAGGTGGCCATGCCGTAGAAGGTCACGCCGGCGGCGAGGAATTTGATCACCGGGTCGGTGCGGAGTTTGTCCCAGGCGCCGCGCAGGGTGAGCAGGCCGTTGAGCATGCCGCCCCAGGAGGGGGCCCAAAGCATCAGCGAGAAGAGCATGCCGAGGATTTGCAGCCAGTGGGGCAGGGCGGTGTTGAGCAGGTGGTGGGGGCCGGCCCAGATGTAGATGAAGACCAGCGACCAGAAGTGGACGATCGAGAGGCGGTAGGAATAGACCGGGCGGTTCGCGGCCTTCGGCAGGAAATAGTACATGATGCCGAGGATCGGCGTCGTGAGGAAGAACGCGACGGCGTTGTGGCCGTACCACCACTGGACCAGCCCGTCCTGGAGGCCGCCGAAGATCGGGTAGGAATGGGTGAGCGAGGTCGGCAGCGAGAGGTGGTTGACCACGTAGAGCATGGCGACGGTGACGATGGTCGCGATGTAGAACCAGAGGGCGACGTAGAGGCTCGGTTCGTTGCGTTTCGCCAGGGTCCAGAAGAAGTTGATGCCGAAGATCACCCAGATGACGACCACGGCGATGTTGATCGGCCAGATCAGTTCGGCGTATTCCTTGCCGCGGGTGAAGCCGGCCGGGAGGCTGAGGGCGGCGGCGACGATGATGAGCTGCCAGCCCCAGAAGTGGATGCGGGTGAGCGTGTCGCTGGCCGTGCGGCATTTGCAGAGGCGCTGGGTCGAGTAGTAGATCCCGGCGAACATCATGTTGCCGACGAAGGCGAAGATCACCGCATTCGTGTGGAGCGGGCGGAGGCGGCCGAAAGTGAGGTAGGAGATCCCGTCGGCCTGGATCCAGCCGCCGGTGATCATTTCGAGGAAGTGGCCGTTCATTTCCCAGCGCGAGAGCTGGGTGGCGATGATGACGCCGACCAGCATGCCGACGACGCCCCAGAAGATCGAGGCGATCATGAAGTGGCGGACGGACTTGTCGTCGTAGGTGATTGGGGTGGTCATGGGGCTTGGAGAGACGGGTGGCTCAGTGGGGGTGTTTGGAAGAGATTGCCCGGTCTTCGAGCGGCAGAAGCGAGTCCCGTTCAGGGCTGCTGTGGCGGCTGCGGCGCCACTCCATCGCGAAGCAGGCGATGAAGATTCCGGCGAGGCTCGAAGACACGAGAATGGTCAGGGCGAGGACGGTCATGAGGACGGTTTGAGCAAATCAGAGCCCTAAGTCCTATTCCTTGCGGATCCGCTGAAAAACCGTGCATCAATTATCGGATGCTTTTGAAGGGCTGGAAGTTGCCGGTGTGGAGCAGCCATTCGAGGAAGACATCGCCGATGATATGGGGGATGGCCTTGGAGGGGATGAGGTCGGGATCGATGATGATGTGGCAGGGGGCGCTGACGCTGGAGTGGTTGCCGACGCCGGCGTGGAAGGTGTGGGTGGGGCTCAATTCGCCGACCGGCTGATCCGGGTAGCGGAAGATCATGTGGCCTTTCTGGCTGAGGGCCCGGATGGTTTTGGAAATTTCCTCGGGGGATTTGGCGTCGCTGGGGTCCTTGAGGTCCGGGAGGCCGAGCAGGCGCCGGTTGCTGGGGTCTTCGGTGATTTTGCCGATGAGTTCCCGGGTGGCACCGAGCCAGAGGCCCTCGGCTTCGTCATCGTATTCGTTGAGGTACTGGGCGATTTCGTGGATGATGCGGTCGCTGGCCTCGCAGGTGCTGCCGTGGATGGCGATGGCGCACGCGGGGATTTGGCCGGTGCTTTCCGCGAGCAGCCATTGGCAGAAGATGGACATCGAAGTGGAGGCGGTCATGGCAGGGTGTCGATTCACCATGACCCTGCCGGGGATGGCGTTGCCGTGCTCCGCATCCCGTCTGGAAGGGTGTGCGGATTTTCCGGGGCCCTGTGGGGCAGGCGTTTTGACGCGTTCGGGCGGCGCTGCTTCTACCAGTCGTTGGCCTTGCGCAGCTCCTCGAAGTCCGGTTCGTAGAGGTTGAAGTCGATGCGGCTGATCGATTGGATGTCGAAGCTTGCGGTGCCGAAGTTCTGGCTGAAGCCCTCGATGGTGTTGCCGTGGATGCGTTCGAGGCGGAACACCAGCGAGGAGCCATCGGGAAAGGTGGCGCGGATGTCGCCGTTGTATTTTTTGCTTTCCTCGCTGCCGAGGCCTGCGAGGGCGAGTTCGCTGAAGCGTTCGACCGGCACCTTGAATTCGCCGAGTTCGGTGTGGAGGAGGATGTTGCCGTCCTGGATCGCGAGAGCCTCGCCGTTGATGATGTCGCCGTTGGCGAGCATCATCCGGTTGCTGTTGCTTCCCGTCTTCTCTGCGGTGGGGGCGGGTTGCGGTGTTTCGCCATTGGCGTTTCTCATGCTCGAGCGCGGATGTTGGTCGACCTTGCCGTCCCAGGGGGTGATCCTGATGTTGGAAACCCGCATTGGTTTTGATTGGACCGCGACGAAGTGGAGGCAGTCACCGAAGACGCTTTCCGGCAGTTCGGTGTCGCTGAGGACTTCGACGAGCGACTGGTTGATGAAGAGCATGGTTTTGCCGGATTTCCGGCTCGAGCGCAGTTCGATGCGGGCCATTTCGTTCTGGGCGAGTTCCGCCGAGTGGGCGTTGCCGAGGTATCTGCGTTTGGTGGCGTTGCGGAAGTAGATGCTCGAGCGTTGGAACGAGATTTCGTAACCGGATTGCGGGGACTGGACGCCGGGGTCCTTCGAGAACAGGAGGACCTTGAGGTTGAGGGAGTCGCGCCATTCGATGTCGAAGGACACCGAGCATTCCTCGGGCAGCACCTTCGGTCTGGCGATGCTGCCGCTGTTGCCGGAGATGAAGGCCGAGCGTTGGTAGCGCCAGGCCGGAGGGTCTTCCGACTGGATCCAGCCTTCGGGGCCGGTGGGGCCCTGATAGTTGAACTGGGAGGGTCCTTCGATGCGGACGCTGGCGACCATCGGGCGTTTGAAGCTCATGAGTCCTGCGTACCAGGTGTCGAGGATGATGGCGTCGGCGGTGATGGACGACAGTTGGCCGCGGGCCACGTCGGCGTTGCGCATGTCGCGGTTTTGCAGGGTGAGGATCGCGACGTGTTTCGAGTCCGACTCCGGCGGGGTGGCGGGCAGGTTGAGGTTGAGGACCTTGGTGGTGGCGAAGGTGGCCGGTTCGGCCAGCACCGGCGAGCTCCAGACCAGGCTGTCGGTGGCGATCGACTCGAGGCGGCCGGTGATCTGGTCGTTGTTGGTGAAGCACATCGTTGCCGCCGCATCGTTGCCGTTGGCGGCAAGGACGCCCGGCATGGCGGCGAGGATGAGGACGAGGCGCGACGGGTTCATGGGTGCTTCATTCGGGCTTGGTTCTGCCGATGGATTCGACGCTGCCCTTGCGGATTTCGAGCGGCCCCAGCAGCGGGTGGCGGGTGGTGATCCGGTCCTTGGCGAGTTCCGGTTGTCCGACCTGCAGTTCGCCTTGGTTGCGGAGCTTGATGCGGAATGGTGCGCCTGGGGCCGGCGTGTCGGTGTCCGCCTGGGCGAAGAGGATGGTGGACACTTCCGACTCGGGGATTTCCAGCGGCTGGGTGACGAAGCTGCTGCGGAAGCGCAGGATATTGCCGTCGGGGCTTGGGCGGATGTCCAGCAATTGGCCGGCGAGGCGGTCGTCGTCGCGGGTGATGAGGATGTCGCTGCTGCCGTCGCCGCGGGCTTCCGAGAGGTGGCGGGCGTGGGTGCGGGTGAGCTCGATGATCGAGAAATCGCTGATTTTCTGGATGCTGCCGTTGCTGCTGTTGCACTCGATCGTGACGACCGATCCCTGGGGGATCCGGTCGATCGGATCGATGCAGCTGGCTTCCGGTTCGCCGTCGATGAGCAGTTCGAGGCGGCGGTTTTCGCGGTGGACGCGGATTTCGACGCTCACCTCGTTGCGGGGGTATTGCGTCGGGAGGCGCCGCAGCTGGGTGAGCGTGTGCAGTTCCTTGGTGCGCGTCGACTCGCGTTCGAGGTGGAGGCCCGAGTTGTTGAAGCTGAACCGGTATTGGTCGTTGGCCGCCTCGCGGTTCGTGCTGTCGCGCGCGAAGAGCAGGCGGAACGAGGGAGGGTTGCGTTCGTTCCATGCGAGTTTGAACGAGATCACGAAGTTGGTGGGCAGCTTGAACTGGTGGCTTGCGCGTGCGGTGCCGTTGGCGACCAGCGCCCTGCCCTTGTATTCCCAGTTCCGTTGTTCGTTTTCCTCGTCGAGCCACTCGTCGAGATGGACCTCGGCGCCGATGTCCTCGTCGTCGGTGACGCCGAATTGCGCCGAATCGAGTGATGCCCGCGGAACCGACAGCGGGCCGGTGATGTGGGAATCGGTCTGGAGCTGCCGCTCGTCCATGTCGATCACCCGGTCGGCCGGCAGCTTGTCACCGTTGCGCAGCTGCAGCAGGATCGGCAGTGCCTTGGGGGCGTCGCCGGGGGTGGTGAAGCGCGCTTCGTCGAGCGCCGAGGATTTCAGCCTGAGCGGTTTGGTGGAGAGCGGGCTGGCCAGATCGATCACGCCGTCCTTTCCGATGGCGAGGATCTCACCGCTCAGGCGGACCCGGCCTTGGTCGAGTTTGAGCTCGTCCGCCGATGCGGCCGGGGCAAGCAGCAGGCCGAGGCAGGCGGCCGCCAGTGGTTTAGAATGAGACATCCCAGCTGTCGATTGGGTTGCGGGTCGAATCGATCTCCAGCATGATGGCGGAGTCGGTGGCGATCCTGAGGTCGCCGGCGAGAGGGTGCTTGATGAGGATCGAATCGCGGTCGGCGGCCATCGGTGATCCGGTCAGTTTGCCGACCGGGCTGAGGCGCACGCCGAGGCTTGGATCCGCCGAGCTTTCGTAGGTCGCGAGGCGGGCGCGCGCGAAGCGGAGTTCGGCGATGCTTTCCATGGGGATGTTGAGCTCGCCGTGTTTGCTTTTGAAGACGAGTTGGCGTTTGTCGTCGATGCGCAGCGCGTTGCCGGCGATGCGGTCGAGGCCGTTGGTCATGAGCACGATGTCCTGGTCGTCGACCTGCATGCTGCGGGCCGAGTCCGGCATGCCGTTCCATTCGGTGATGACGAT
>CBFGOB010000007.1:0-18452 GCA_965650215.1 uncultured bacterium
TCACGGGTCACCACCGGCTGCACTTGGTCGACCGGATGGCCCAGGGTCTGATCGGACAGGATGGCCACCTCCTCCTGCGCGCCAACATAGCCGAGTTCGCACTGCATCGTGAACCGGTCCATCTGGGCTTCGGGCAAGGGATAGGTTCCGCGGAATTCCACCGGGTTCTGGGTCGCAATCACGAAAAACAAGCCGTCGAGATCATAACGCTTGCCCTCGATGGTCGCCTGGCGCTCTCCCATGGCTTCCAGCAGTGCGCTCTGGGTTCGCGGCGAGGCGCGGTTGATCTCATCCGCCAGCAGGATGTCCGTGAACACCGGCCCGGGGTGGAAACGGAATTCCTGCTTGCTGGGATCGAAAACCGAAATCCCCAGAATGTCGGAGGGCAAAAGGTCCGGCGTGAACTGTGCGCGCTTGAATTCGGCACCACCGATCGCCTTGGCAATCGCCTTGGCCATGGTGGTCTTGCCGGTCCCCGGAAAATCCTCCAGCAAGACGTGCCCGCCGGACACCATGCAGGCCAGGACCCGCCTCACCACCTGGGATTGCCCTCTCACCACGGACGCCACCGCGGTTTCCAAACGACTCGCAACGCTGTTCATGATCATCGAAGGTGGCAGTCCAGCTTCTCCATCCGCCGCAGTCGAGATATTACGCGCGAAAAAAGCCGAACCAGACCGAGCATGGCACGGCTTTTCAAAAACGCCAGAGGCACTCTGAACTCAAAACCGGGCATCGATCCGCCACTCCGCACCGTGCCAGGAGGGACGGTGGCCGTAAGCGCCGCGATCGCCGCAGTACGGGCGCCTTGCATGATGGCCATAATGGCGCCGGTATTCGCGGTTCGAGAGCACCCGGTATTTCCAGATCGGCCTGCCACATCGGTCGTAGCCAACCCAGTATCTCATCGCATAGATCGGCGTCCCGCAGGAACGGTAGCCGCTGATGTAGACCGTGGACCGTTCATGACGGGCATCCGCGCGGGGCGCCAGTCCCATCGTCAGAAGAAGCGTTGCCATGGTGAGCAGAATCGTCGTTTTCATTCGCATGCAGGGTTGGGGTTGCGCATGCTTCGACGTCCTGCCGACAAAAATATTCAAGGAAGCTTCCGGACGGATGAAATCCGGCGCAGGACCTCAAACCCCGCGCGCGATCGCACGCACCAGCCTCGGCCCCTGATAGATGAAGGAGGTGTAGACCTGAACCAACGACGCCCCGGCCCTGAGCTTCTCCCGCGCATCCTCCACCGAAGCGATGCCACCAACGCCAATGAGTGGAATCCGGCCGCCCAAATGGCTCGAAAACGCCTGCAGGACCTCCGTGCTCTTTTTCATCAGCGGCCTCCCGGACAGGCCGCCCGCCTCTCCGCCACTGGGATGATCCTGCACGCCGTTGCGGTCCAAGGTGGTGTTGGTGGCGATCAGTCCGTCCAGTCCGCCATCGAGGAACACCTTCGACAGGTCGCGGATCTGCGCTTCATCCAGGTCCGGCGCGACCTTGAAGACCAGTGGGACGTATCGTCCGTATTGCTCAGCCAGCTTCGCCTGCTCCTGCTTCAAAAGCCCAAGCAGACGCGCACTTGCCTCCGCACTCTGCAATTCGCGCAGGCCCGGCGTGTTCGGCGATGAAAGGTTGACCGCGACATAGCCCGCGACCAGATAGGCTTTGCGGAGACAAGCGATGTAGTCATCGGCCGCCTGCTCGTTCGGGGTGACCTTGTTTTTGCCAATATTGAAGCCAACCACACCGCGGAACTTGTGGGACGCAAGCACATTGAGCACACCGGCATCGATCCCCGAATTGTTGAAGCCCATCCGGTTGATGATCGCCTCCTGCGGCACCAAACGGAACAGCCGCGGCCTCGGGTTCCCCGCTTGCGGCTTGGGAGTGATGGTCCCCACCTCGATGCAGCCGAATCCCAGCCGTCCAAGGGCGTCAATCGTGTTGCCCTCCTTGTCCAAACCGGCCGCCAGGCCAACCCGGTTCGGAAAACTCAGGCCCATGACCTCCACCGGCTTGACCAAGGGATCCTCGGGCGACAACAAGCCCAGCAAACCACAGGCTTCCGCCAGCCTGAGGCCCGCCATGCTGACGTGATGCGCGGACTCCGGGTCCAAGTGAAACAAGCATTTGCGAGCCAATGGATACAGGGAGTCGATCACGCGCGGAACCGTGAAACATCGGGTCCCGCTTGTCGAATCCGACGTTGCGAAAATGAGCGGCAGACGCATTACCGCAACATTCCGAGAAAAAAGCGCCAGATTGTCACACTTCAACCCGATCCGCCCACCCCAAGCGCCCGACCCGCCCCTCTCCAATTTCTCATTATATTGATTTTCAATGAGATGCAGATCGTCTTTGGACGGCACGCTGGCTGCTTGAATCCATCCTAAATGAGGCTATCGCCGATTGATCCATCGGCCGTATTTACAAGCGACATACATTCAGACTTCACTTTGCGGACAAATTAGGGAATAAAATGGCGGTTGATGCCGCTTAATCCACAACCACCCACTACCATGGCATACGAAACAGAAGGCAGTTTGAAGCTCTACCTCCGGGAAATTTCAAAAACCCCTCTGCTGACCGCAGAGCAGGAGGTGGAACTGGCGGAGCGTATCCAGAAGGGCGACCCGAAGGCGCGCGAGGAAATGATCAAGGCCAACCTTCGCCTCGTCGTGAAGATCGCGCAGGACTACGCCAATTACGGCATGCCGGTCACCGACCTGATTTCCGAAGGCAACATCGGCCTGATGAAAGCCGTGGAGCGCTTCGACCCCGAGAAGGGTGGAAAGCTTTCGACATACGCCGCCTGGTGGATCAAGCAATCGATCAAGCGTGCGCTGGCCAACCAGTCGAAAACGATCCGGCTGCCGGTCCACATGGTCGACAAGATCGCCAAGATGCGCCGGATTTCGGCGATGCTCACCGAGGTCCTGGGGCGCGAACCCACCGACGAGGAACTGGCCGACGAAATCGGTGCTCCCCGCCACAAGGTGGCCATGCTGCGGCAGGCCTCCCAGCGGCCGGCTTCGCTCGACGCTCCGATCAACGAGGGCGAAGCGACCGAGTATGGCGAGGTGATCAGCGACGAGAAGGCCGCCAACCCGCTCGACATGCTGTCCGACAAGAACCTGCATGGCCAATTGGACGACCTGCTGGCCGTTCTCGACGATCGCGAGCGCCGCATCATTGATGAGCGCTTCGGGCTCCATGGTCGCAAGGCGATGACCCTTGAGGACGTCGGCCGCGAATTCGGGGTGACCCGAGAGCGGATCCGTCAGTTGCAGAACTCGGCGCTGACCAAAATGCGCCGTGCATTGCGCAAGAAGGAAAAAATGCTGCCTCAGCCCCTCCAAAAGCCGGGCCTTGCCCAGGGCTGACAAAGCTCGACGCCGATTGCTTTCCCAAGCGCGACGGTCCGTCCGTCGCGCTTGTTGCGTTTCAGGCACGGCTACACTGCATCGCTTCGGTGCAAAAATCGGCTTTTTCTCAAATTCCGGCTTGCATGCCCCAAAGGGCACCCCTATTCCTCCGCCCGTCTACCGGAGAAATCAATGCGAGGATAGCTCAGTTGGTAGAGCAGTTGGCTTTTAACCAATTGGTCCTGGGTTCGAGTCCCAGTCCTCGTACTTCCCCGCTGATCGCCGCGCCGTTTTCTGCGGCATCAGCCCTTTCCGCGACACCCACCCTTCAACCCGAAAACTGGGGCGAGAACGTGGTTGCCGCTCGTGACGGCACGAAATCACCACAGAATCCGAAGGAGGATCCTGTTTACTGCTCGGACAGGGTGGGACGAAGTCAACCCACCAGCAGAATCGAAGCGCAGCTGAAGCACTTGAATTCGATAGCAGGGCGAGCTTGCAGCGGGCGCCCTCAGTTCCGGCCTCCGGAAGGAGGAGGCCGCACACTGCTTGAAGCGAGCGCCGCAAGCTCAATCCCGGCCAAGGGAAACCACAAACGTTTCTTCCCCCTGATCGCCACAATCGATCCGGTCAGGTTCCTTCTCATGTCGTCGCCAAGCCCTCCTGCAGGAAGCGATTCCATTGAAAGCCGTAGAGCCCATGCGCTGTATCCGCAGCTACCATGTCACCACATCCCTTGAAGCAGATCACTTTGATCCATCTGGCTCTAACAATCGGCATTTGCGGATTGCCTTACACGGCCGCTGCGGCCGCTTCGGCAACGGATCAATTGCTCTGGTCGGACAAGCCGGTCGTCGTCACGGAATCCGCTGCCAAGAACATCAGGATCCTCGACAAGCTCTGGTCGGAGGAGGTCTACCCCATCGGCAACGGACGCATCGGATGCACGGTGTTCGGCCACCCCGATGTCGAACGCATCCATTTCAATGAGGATTCGCTCTGGGTCGGCAACGAGCATCACACCGGAGGCTACCAGCCGTTCGGGGATCTTTATGTCCAGCTGGGTCACAAGGACTATTCGAACTACCGCCGCGAGCTCGACATCGGCAAGGCCGTGCAAACGGTGACCTATGTGTCGGGTGGAGTCACCTACAAACGGGAATACATCGCGAGCTATCCCGACCAGGTGATGGCCTTCCGCTTCACGGCGGACAAGCCCGGCGCCCTCTCGGGCGAAATCTGGTTGGACAGCATGCACCGCTCGGAAATCGCTGCGGCACAGGGGCATTCCAAAGAGGCCATGGCGGCGATCGTGACCAAGGCGGCGGGCCAAACACTGACTCTGAACGGGGAAAGCAAGGACCTCTTCTGGTGGCCGGTCCTGCTCAAGAAGGGCCTTCGCGGCAGGGAGTATGCGGATGACGAGATCATCAACCTCAGCTATGAGGCGCAGGCCCGCGTGCTGCACGATGGTGGAACATTGAGCACCCTTGGTGATCGCATCGTCTTCAAGGGATGCAACGAGGTGCTGGTACTCCTGGCCGCGGATACCAACTACCTCAATGACCGTGCGAAGGGATGGCGCGGGCCACACCCCCATGCACACATCACCAAGCAATTGGATGAAGCTGCTGGAAAGGGCTATGACCAGCTGGTGAAGCGCCATGTGACGGACTATCAGGGATTGTATGACCGGCTTTCCCTCACCTTGGGCGACGCCGATCCGGCAAGGTCGAATCTGCAGACCGCCGAGCGCGTCCGCTCTTATGAGCCCGGAAAGGATCCCGGCTTGGAGGTGCTGCTCTATGATTACGCACGCTACCTCATGATCAGCTGCTCACGTTCCGGGCACGGCGCCTTGCCTGCCAACCTGCAAGGCTTGTGGCTGTTCCAACTCCGTCCGGCGTGGTTATGCGACTACCACACCGACATCAACCTGCAGATGAACTACTGGTTCGTCGACCAGGCGAATCTATCCGAATGTTTCACCCCCTTGGCGGAGTGGTTGAATTCGATCCGCGACGTGCGCAAGGAGGAAACCCTCAAGGTGCTGGGAGTGAAGCGGGGTTGGCTGATGCGTTCGGAAAACGGGATCTTCGGCGGATCCACCTACTATTTCCAAAAAGGCGATTCCGCCTGGATCGCCCAGAATCTTTGGGATCACTACGCCTTCACCCGGGATAAGGAATACCTAGAGACCTACGCCTATCCGATCATGAAGGAGATCAGCCATTTCTGGCTCGACCACCTCAAGGAGCTGCCGGACGGCACCTTGGTGGTACCGGATGGAACCTCGCCGGAACACGGGCCGAAGGTGGATGAAAAAACCGGAAAAATCACCATTGTCGAAGGTCATCGCACACATCTCGATGGTGTTTCCTATGACCAACAACTGTGCTGGGACCTGTTCAACAACACCATCGAGGCCACCAAGGCGCTGGGAATCGATGAAGACTTACGCAAGGAACTGACTGCCAAGCGCGACCGCCTGCTCGGACCGAAAGTGGGAAAATGGGGACAGCTTCAGGAATGGATGGAGGACCTGGACGATCCCAAGAGCCAACACCGCCACGTGAGCCACATGCTCGCGATTTTTCCCGGAAGGCAGATCCATCCCACGACCGCGCCCGATCTCGCCAAAGCCGCGAAGGTCAGCATGGAGGCCAGGGGCAACGGCAAAACCGGATGGAGCAAGGTCTTCAAGGCATGTGTGTATGCCAGGCTTTACGAAGCGGAGCATGCCTACGAACTGATCTCGGATGTGCTCAAGACCAAGTGCCACGGCAACCTCTGGACCACCCACCCGCCATTCCAGATCGACGCGAATTTCGGCTACGCCGCAGCAGTCCATGAGATGCTGGCCCAGTCCCATACCGGGGAGATCCACTTGCTGCCCGCGCTGCCCAAGGCATGGCCGAAGGGTCAGGTCAAAGGCATGCGCATCCGCGGCGGCTTCGAGTTGGACATGCAATGGGACAACGGCAAGCTGGTCGAGGCCCGGATCCGCGACGTTTCCAGCACCGACGGCAAATGCCGCGTGCTTTACAAGGGAACGGCCAAGGAGATCCGGCTCGACCGCGGAACATCACTCACGCTGACCCCCGCGATGCTTTCCAAGTGAATCTCGAAGCTCCCAAGCCACTCCCAAACCCATGAACCGCACCGTTGGCATCATCATTCCCACACTCGCCGCCATTGCTGGCGCGGCGATGGCACAGCAGGACTACTACAAGAATGCGGATGCCATGTTTTCGAGACGGCCGGATGCGACCGCTCCGGTCAGTCATGTCCAACGGTTCGGGCCGGTCGGCTTGAGCATCGACCTGATCCAACCCGCATTCACCATGCAGATCCAAGGCGTGGAAGCCGGTTCTCCCGCCATGAAGGCCGGCCTCAAGGCGGGCATGGTCATTCATTCGATCAATGGTGAGAAACTCGCCGACATCGACCCGCGCATCCAGTTGGGCAACATGGTCACCAAGGCCGAAGCCACCGACGGCAACATGGCAATGGTCGTTTCCGACAAACCCGGCGGCGAGACCCGTGAAGTGCTGGTGCAGGTTCCGGTGCTCGGCCGTTTCAGCGAGAGCTGGCCGATGAACTGCCCGAAGTCCGACAAGATTGTCCGCAACTTCGCCGAATACCTCAAAGCCGGCGGCAATCAGGGTTTCGGCAGCTTCGGGCCGCTGTTCTTGCTCTCCACGGGAGACGAGAACGATTTGGAGCATGTGAAAAAATGGGCGCGCAGCCAGCCAAGCAAAACCAAGGGCTTCCACACCTGGCACTCGGGCCTCGGCAATTGGGCCTTATGTGAGTATTATCTCCGCACGGGTGACCAGGAGGTGCTGCCCGCGATCCAGGCCATGGCGGATGTCATTGTCGAATCCGAAAACAACGGCGGATGGGGCAACCGGGCACCGATCGGAAACCTCAACTACGGCGGCGGTGGCGGCCACCTCAATGCGGGCGGGGTCCATGCGGCGACGATGCTGATCCTCGCCAAGGAATGCGGCGCCAAGGTGCCTGACGAATCCTTGCTGCGCGTCATCCGCCACTTCTATCGCTGGGCGGGCCGCGGCAACATTTCCTACGGCAACAACAAGCCCGAAAGCGGTTACACCGACAACGGCAAGAACGGCGGATTGACCTTCATCATGGCTGCCGCCGCATCATTGACGCCGGAGGGCGAGAACAGCATCTATGCCAAGGCACGCGACATCAGCGCGCTGTTCAGTTTCCCGAGCACCTCATTCATGCTGCACGGCCATACCGGGGGCGGGATTGGTGAAATCTTCCGCAGCGCGGCGATGGGCCTGCTTCATGAAAAGCGACCCCAGCTCTATCGCGACTTCATGGATCAACGCCGCTGGCATTACGAGTTGTCACGCCGGTATGATGGCAGCTTCGCGATTCTCGATGGTGAGCGCTATGACAACGAGGAATGGGGGGCCGGCTACGCGCTGAGCTTCACCCTGCCGCGCAAGATGCTGCGGCTTGCGGGCGCGCCGAGCCAATTCGCAAAACCCTTCCGCCTGCCCGAACGGCCCTGGGGCACGGCCGAGGATGAGGACTTTGTTTCGATCGAGGCGGCCGCGCTGCCCGACGGCTCGCGTCCCGACTTTTCCCAAGACACGCTGGCCAAGGGCGGCGCCCTGGCGCTGATGCGCTTGGGTGCGGGCGAAATGGAGGATGAGCTGTTGCACAAATGCATCCGCCATCCGGTCATCGCGTCGCGGGGGAGCTTCACCAGCCAGATCCTCAAGCGTGATCCGGCATTCATCCTGAAACTGCTCGCCGATGGGGATGCCCGGCTGCGCCGGCTTGCACTCGATGCCCTGGCTCCGGCTCGCGACCCCGATCCGGCGCTCATCACCCCGGAGGTCATCGAACGCGCTGTCGCGATGCTGAACGACCCCGATGAGTCCCTGTTTGTGAAAGAGGCGGCGCTTCGCCTGGTCGGACTCGCTCCGACCGACCAACTGGTGCAACGCATCGATGTCATCCTGCCCTATCTCCAGCACGAGGAGTGGTGGCTTCAACACTCGGCGCTGGTTGCATTGACCGCGGTGGTGGCCGACGAGCGGGTCTATCAGAAAGTGCTTCCTGCAATCGGCAAACTGCTGCAGAGGAACCATCTCTACAACGTCCTCTCGCCACTTCTCTGGGGTGCGATCCCTGAAAAACTCCGCAATGCGGAGCCGGAGGTCGCTGCCCTGGCGCGTCAGGAATTCAAGAAAGCCTACAGCGACTTCACCGGTTACAAGCATCCCCTGCCGTATGTCGAAGAGCGGGTCAATCTCGGCATGCGTGAAGTGATCGCCCAGTCGATGGCTCAAGTTCCGGGCGGCTACGATGCCCTTTATCAGATCGGCAAGCAGAAATACCCGGATGAGAAGTTGCCCTTCGAAAAGACCTTTCTGAGCGCTGACCCAAACGTCCTCAGTCCCGACCTGCGGAAACAGGTAATCGATTACCGCAAAGCCCAGCTGCTCCCGAGTTATTTGCAGAAACACAAAGACGCGTTGATCAAGGAATCAGCCAGCATCCAGACCAATGGCAAAGCCATGGAAGGACTGCTGCAGTTGTATGGAGAACTCGGTATCCATGAATACGACTGGATGGATTACGGCCCGGACCGCAACAAGATGTCCTGGTGGTATCACAGCTATGAGCCGGGAGAAAAGTGGCTGCATGCGGACGACCGGCTGGGACGCTATCGCGAGGTAAGCTTCCCTGCGGGGATGGAACAATGGCACTCGCATGCCTTCGATCCGTCCAAGGCCGGATGGAAACAGGGCCTGGCCCCGTTTGGCGCAGCGGACGGGAAGAAGGAGATCATCAGCGAACATCTCTCTCCATGCAAAAACGGCTTCTGCGCCTGCCATGACCCCATCAACACCCTGTGGGAACATGATGTGCTGCTGCTCAGCGGGAAATTCGAGTTCCCACCGTTTGAAGA
This sequence comes from uncultured bacterium, assembly GCA_965650215.1. Lineage (GTDB taxonomy): Bacteria > Verrucomicrobiota > Verrucomicrobiia > Verrucomicrobiales > Akkermansiaceae > Luteolibacter. The sequence continues at coordinate 9,325 of CBFGOB010000007.1, forward strand.
GGGCTACCGCTACCGCCTGCTGCATGGCATGATCTCACATCCTGGCTCAGGCGGCGGATATCGCCTCTACATCAATGGCAAGCTTTTCATCGAACAGAGGCAAGGCACCGACCGCCGGGGCGGCGATGTCCCCATCGGCCGGGTGATCCCCAAAGAGCTATGGTCGGAATTTGCAAATGGACCGGTGACACTCTCTGCCATCAGTTTCAAAAAACACCACCCCCGAACCAAGAAATTCGGCGGCAACCTTTGCTTCTACATGCAGCGCATGAAAGTGCCACCTGTGGCCGAATGAGGGAGCTTGTCCAACCTCACACCGGTCCGCAAGGTGCTGCGTGCGAGCGCATCAAGGTCCACGAACTGCCTCTCCGCCATCGCTCGGGCAGGGACGACGGAAGCAAGCGCTCAACGACAACCGCAACGCGCCGCGATCATGGGCCTCAACGCGAGCCGGCCGTCATCCTGACCCTGACCTGCCCGCCTTGCGACCAGTCGTTGTGACCGCCGGAGATCCGGTGAAAGCGCGCCTGCGGCACCGCATCCGCCAAGGCCTTGGCATGGGCGATCGGGATCACCTGATCCCCCTCGGCCGCGAAGATGTCGACCGGCCCGCGGTAATGCCGGAGCGCTGCGACATTGTCCCACTTCGCCTCGAGCAGGAGGCTGGCGAAAATCCACGACACATGCCGCGACGCAAGTGTTTCCATGCGATCGAAAGGCGTGATCAGCACCAGCTTTGCCGGTGCAGGGTTTTGTCCCGCAAGAAAGCAGGCCGGCCCGGATCCGATCGACTCCCCCACCACGCCGACCGCATGCCCCGGGTAACGTCGGACCAGATCGGCATAGGCCTTTTGGGCGGCAGCGTTGAAGGACTTGTGCGAGGGCTTGCCACCACGAAGGCCGTATCCCGGGTATTCGAGCACATGGACGGCATCCCTTTCGGAAAACGAGGGCAAGGCGTAGACACGGTCAGCGGCCTGCCCGCCGTTGCCATGCAACATCAGCCACACCTGCTCCGGTCGCTCGACAGGTCGCACATAGCCGATGGCCTCTGCACCGGCACGCCAAACCTCGAGGCCGTTGGCATCCGGATGGTGGGTGGGATAAAACAACAATCTCCGCTGGATGCTGTCGCATTGGCAAAGTGCCAGCACTCCCAGTCCCGCGGCCAGGCGTAGAAACACCTTCACCGTTTTTCGAGCGGCGTGTATGCGCGGAGCGTCGGGCCGGTGTAGATCTGGCGGGGACGCGAAATGCGGCCGTTCGGATCTTCCATGACTTCCTTGAAATTCGCGATCCAGCCCGGCATGCGGCCGATGGCGAACATCACGGTGAACATGTCGAGAGGGATCCCGATCGCGCGCATGATGATGCCGCTGTAGAAATCGACGTTCGGGTAGAGCTTGCGCGAAACGAAATAGTCGTCGTGGAGGGCGATTTCCTCGAGCTTCTTGGCGATGTCGAGCAGCGGATCGGACTTGTGGAGCTGGGCCAGAACCTTGTCACACTGTTCCTTGATGATCACTGCGCGCGGGTCGAAATTCTTGTAGACCCGGTGGCCGAAGCCCATCAGGCGGCGCTTGGTGGTCTTGTCCTTGACCGCAGTGAGGAACTTCGACCCGTCGTCGCCGTCGCGGTGGATTTGCTCGAGCATTTCGAGCACCGCCTGGTTGGCACCGCCGTGGAGCGGCCCCCACAGGGCACAGACACCCGCCGAAGCGGATGCGAAGAGGTTGGCACGGCTCGAGGCGACCATCCGCACGGTCGAGGTCGAGCAGTTCTGCTCGTGATCGGCATGCAGCAGGAAAATCAGGTCGAGGGCTTTGACAACCTCCGGCTTCAGCTCGATGTCCTCGCCGGGCAGGGAGAACATCATGTGGAGGAAGTTCTCGGTGTATTTGTAATTCGACTTCGGATAGATCACCGGAAGCCCGTGCGCCTTGCGGTAGGAAAAGGCCGCGATCGTCCGGACCTGGGAAATGAGCCTGGCGGCGTGGTAGGGAAAGCGCTCTTCGCGTTTGACGATCAGGTTCGGGTGGTAGGACGAAGCCGCATTGATCATCGCCGAGAGGATCGCCATCGGATGGGCGGTGGAAGGAAAACCTTCGAAGTGGTGACGCATGCCCTCGTGCAGCATCTGGTTTTCGGTCAGCAATTCGGAAAACCTCGCGAGTTCCGTCGCGGTGGGCAACTCGCCGTAGATGAGCAGATAGGAGGTCTCAATGAAGGTGCTGTTGGCGGCAAGTTCGGCGATATCATAGCCACGGTAACGCAGGATGCCTTCTTCCCCGTCAATGAAGGTGATGTTGCTCTCGCAGGAACCGGTATTGCCGTATCCGGGATCCAAAGTGATGCAGCCGGTCTCGCTGCGAAGGGAGGAAATATCGATCCCCACCTCCCCTTCGGAGCCCACGAGGGCATCCAGCTGGATGGTCTTTCCATCAATCGTCAAATCCACTTTTTTCTTCATGTGCGCGGCAGGTAAACAGTTTGATTTCCGATACGCCAGTTCTCTTTTGGGCGAAATTGACGATTCTCCGGGTCTCAGTCGGAGCTGTCCGGATAAGACCCCAGCAGCTTCACCATCGAGCAATGCCGGCCGAGTTCTTCAAGCGCCCGGGCGACGTTCGGGTCCTCGCAATGACCGGAAAGGTCCACATAGAAGATGTATTCCCATTCCTTGCGCTTCGATGGACGCGACTCGATTTTGGAAAGGTTGATCTGGCAGTGGTCGAAGGCTTGCAGAGCGCTGACCAGCGAGCCGGGGCGGTCCTGGATCGCAAACAGGATCGAGGTCCGATCCTTGCCGGTGGGCGGACAGGTCTTTTCCCCGATCACCAGGAAGCGGGTGGTGTTGGTGCTGCGGTCCTGGATCCGCTCCTCAAGCAGTTGCAGCCCGTACAAACTGGCGGCCAGCGGGCCACCAAGGGCAGCAGCCCCTTGTGCCGCCTGATCACGGGCGATTTCGGCAGCCTTGGTGGTCGAGGAAACCTCCACCAGATCGGCGTCGGGAAAGTTTTTCTGGATCCATGCCCTGCACTGCCCGAAGACCTGCGGGTGCGAATAGAGGGTCTTGATCTTCTCGCGCGGAATCGCCGCCATCAGCCCGTTCTCGATGCGCATCAGGATCTGGGCGCAAATGTGCAGCGGTGAGTCGACAAACAGATCGAGCGTGTGCGAGACCGCACCCTCGGTGGAATTTTCAATCGGCACGACACCGTAATCCGCGGCACGGCGGGCGACCTGGTCGAAAACATCGGCAAAATTCGCCTGGGGCGAGTAATTCACCGAGTGTCCGAATTTACGGATTGCCGCCTGATGGGTCCAGGTTCCCTCAGGACCCAGGTAGGCAATGACCAGATCATCCTCGAGCGCGAGTGCCGCAGACATGATTTCGCGGTAGATCGCGCGGATCGATTTTTCAGGCAGACGGCCTTGGTTGAGCTCGATCAGGCGGCGCAGCAGGGCTTCTTCACGCTCCGGAGCATAGATTTGCAATCCGTCCCGTTTCTTGATTTCGCCCACTTGATGGACCAGCTCCGCCCGCTGGTTGAGTAACTCCAGCAGGCTGCGGTCGACCGAGTCGATCTGGTTGCGGATGTCGTCGAGGCTCACGATGGATGAAAGGAGTGGGTTCAGGCTTCAGGGTCGGAAGGATCACCCGCAGCAGCCGCAGGCGTGCCCATGGCCGCCAGCGAAAGCTGCTGCTCCTGGTCGGTGCTGGCGCTATCCTGCTCGGGATCCGGAAGCTGGACTTTGCGCAGCTCCGAGGCGTTCGGCAAATCATCGATCGATCGGATCCCGAAGTGCTCGAAGAACAGTTCCGTCGTCTCGTAAAGCAGGGGGCGACCCGGCAGGTCGGCACGGCCACCGATCCGGACCAGATCGCGGTCCAGCAACTTCTGGATCATGCCGTCGCAGGAAACCCCACGCACCGCCTCGATGGCGGCTTTCGTGATCGGCTGGCGGTAGGCAATGATCGCCAGGGTCTCCATTGCGGGACCGCTGAGTCGCTCCGGCTTCCGCCCGGGGAACAGCTGGCGGACGAAATCGCCGAAATCCGTCCGCGTATAGAGTTTCCAGCCCTTCGGGCGTTCGAGGATCGTGAAGGAACGGCCGCTTTCCTGATAGGTCTGGTTGAGCTCTCCCAGGGCCGCGACCACCTGGTCCGCCTGCACCGCCGCCAGCGCAGCCATCCATTCCGGCAGCTGGCCGACCTCTTTGCCTTCCTCGGCATCCCGCACGCGCATGTCCTCCGCCTCGGCGATCCTGGAACGCACCAAACGGGCGATTTCCTCGGCGGAAAGCGGGTTGTGGGAGGCGATCAAAAGGGCTTCAACAATGGCACTGAGCTGCATGGCGGGGCCGCACCTTAGCCAAGCGGATTGGCATTTCAAGCTTCCTGCCACAAACCGTGAATTCGGGGATTTTTTCCCGATTCCGACTTTTGCTCTTGATGGGGGGAACGCAAAGGGCTAACCCACCGCGCTCTTTGCTGTGGCGGATGCCTCCGCCGGCGACAAGCGAACGCCTATTTTTCACCGAATCGACTCATTCAGCCCCATGGCCGCGAAGAAATCCAAATTCAAGCCCGCTCCCCCCAAAGGAACTGCCAAAGCGGCCCCCAAAAAGCCCGTAGCCCAGAAGGCCGCCCCGGCTAAGAAGGCGGCTCCCGCCAAGAAGCCTGCCACGGCCAAGAAGCCTGCCCCGACCAAGAAGCCTGCCCCGACCAAGAAGCCCGCTCCGGCCAAGAAGCCCGCTCCCGCCAAAAAGCCTGCCCCGGCCAAGAAGCCTGCTCCCGCCAAGAAGCCTGCTCCCGCCAAGAAGCCCGCTCCCGCCAAAAAGCCCGCTCCGGCCAAGAAGCCCGCTCCGGCCAAGAAGCCTGCCCCAGCCAAGAAGCCCTCTCCAGCCAAGAAACCCGCTCCAGCTTCCAAAGTCGTGCCTGCGCCAAAGGCGGCACCTGCAAAGCCGGCGGTCTCGGTGAAGCCAAGCGCTGCCGCCCCAAAACCCGTTTCCAAAGCCATCAGCCCGGTGAAGGTGGCTACCCCCGCTCCCGTCAAGCCCAACGCCCCGGCCAAGAAGGTCATTTCCCTCAAAGAATTGGAGGAAGCGCCAGCCAAAGTGGTCAAAACCACCCACACCCCGGCATTCGTCGGCAAGCAGCGCCAACGCTTGCTCGACCTCCGCGATGAATTGGTGGATGCGATGTCCGGCATGACTCGCGACACCATCCGCAATGCCCCAGAGGGCTCGGAGGCCTCCGGCAGCGGCCAGCACCAGGGCGACGCCGGCAGCGATGCCTACGACCGTGACTTCGCCCTTTCGGTCCTGGCCAAGGAACAGGACGCTCTTTACGAGATCGAGCAGGCCCTGCGGCGCATCGACGCCGGGACTTACGGGGTCTGCGAAATCTCTTACAACAAGATCCCGACCGCCCGCCTCGAGGCGATTCCCTTCGCCCGCCTGACGGTCGAATGCCAGGCCCAATGGGAGAAAGAATACGGCAACCGCCGCTTCCGCCCCTCCGACGAAGTCGGCTTCAGCGGTGGCAACCAATTCGACGATGAAGATTCCGCGCCGGTTTCTCTTGACGACGACGACGAATAAACCAATATCCCCGCCCCCGAATCCATGCCACGCGAGATCATCATCCTAGAGTGCACCGAAGCGAAAGCCGAGGGCCAGCCGACTTCACGTTACGTCACCACGCGCAACAAGAAGAGCCTCCGTACGCCAGGCCGTCTTGAAAAAGTGAAATTCAATCCTTTCCTCAAGCGCCGCACCCTTCACCGCGAACTTCGCTAATTTCTGCCATCATGTCCGAACCGAAAACCGTTCAACGCCGTATCAACTTCCGCAAAGCGAACCGGCAGATGCCGCGCCGCCGTCACGACATTCCTGCTGCGCAGGTGGTGCCGACCAATGCGGATCTGCTCTCGAAATTCACCAGCGAGACCGGCAAGATCCTTCCTCGCCGCGTGACCGGCGTTTCCGCCAAGCTGCACCGCAAGATCACCAACGCGATCAAGCAGGCCCGCGCGGTCAATCTGCTTCCCTGATCCGGACAGACACCCATCACAGATCGCCAGTTCGTGAAAACGGACTGGCTTTTTTGTGCCCGTTTTCCGAAGAAGCCGCCGATGCTGCACCACGCCAGAACCCCTGAAGACATGCTGGCCTTGGGAAAGGACTGCGGTTCCATGGCCCGTGCGGGCGGCATCTGGATCCTCAGCGGCAGCCTGGGGGCGGGGAAAACCCACTGGACCAAAGGCTTTGTCGCGGGTGTCGGTTCACCCGCCGACGTGACCAGCCCGACCTTCGGGTTGGTCCATGAATACCGAGGCGGCAAGGCCCCGGTGTTCCACTTCGACTTCTACCGCCTCAAGGATGCCGACGAACTGTATGCGCTTGGCTGGGACGAATACCTGGAACAGGGCGGGATTGTCGTCGCCGAGTGGGGCGAGCGTTTCCCGGATGCCTTCCCAAGCACTGTCACCCGGGTCGACATCACGGCCGGAGCCGATGGCTCCAGACAAGTCAGGATCAGCCACTGATCACCGGCGGCACTGGCCGAAGAGGCCCTCGAGGAAATAGGTGATCTGCCGCAAGGCGTCGGTGTAATCCGAATCGCGGAGCAGATCGAGGTCCTCGCGGCATTGCTTGAGCATCTTGATGCCGGTATCGACCGCGCTTTCCACCGCACCCTCGTATTCGGCAATGCCCAGCAGCACGGGAAGGTCGAGAGGTTCCTGATTGAGGATCCGCTTGTTGAGCTTGATCCGCTGCGCCTCCGATGCCGCTTCGAGAAGATTCAGGATGGGAAGGGTCAGCTTGCCCTTCAGCAGGTCGGTGCGGAGCGTCTTGCCCACCACCTCCTCGGAACCCACGAGGTCGAGGCAGTCGTCGTAAATCTGATACGCCGTCCCGAGCTTCATGCCATAATCATACATCCGGTCCTCAAGCTCCTCCCCATGGCCGGAAAGGCGGGCAGCCAGGCCGCAGGATGCACCGAACAAGGCCCCGGTCTTCATGCCGATGACCTTGAAGTAATCCTCCTTGGTGAACGTGAGGTCGAAGCGGCGCTGGGTCTGGATGATCTCACCCTGGCAAACCTCGCGCGAGGCGGTGCCGACCTTGCGGCAGATTTCGGCACAGCCGTAATCGGTGGCCAAGGTCAGCGCATGGGAAAAAAGGGCATCGCCAAGGAGAACCGAGAGCGAATTCCCCCACTTCGCGTTCGCGGTCGGGACCATGCGCCGGGTATTGGCATCATCGATGATGTCATCGTGCACCAGAGTCGCCATGTGGATGAGCTCCATGATCACGCCCAGCTTGACGTGGTCATCAGCGACTCCGCCGGTCGCTCCGCCGACCAGAATCGCGAGGGCCGGCCGGATGCGCTTGCCCGAAGTGTTGCAGACGTAGGAAACGTAAGGCTCGATCGCAGGATCGAAGGAGCGGATCTGATCGCGGATCGCAATCTCAACGCGCTCGAGTTCGGGACGAACCATCTCGAAGGGAAACAGGCTGCTGGACGCGATATGGGATGAAGTGGACATGGTCGGGCGACGCCCTAAGAAGCCACAGTTTGTCCTAGCCCGCAACCCGGATGTTGTCCTCCGGAGCATTCCTGGCTGCTTTCAGGAGCCCCTGAGAACCATGCAGCCCAAGACACCCGAGCACAGGGCCGGAAAGGCTCATGGCAGCGCCCTGCGCTGCCATTTCCAGCCGGTCCAGCCCAGGAACAGCAAGGTCAGGACCGTCATCGGCAGCACGAACCAGACCAGAGCCTGATGATAGGTATGAAGCAGATCATGCTGGGCCGACATCAGCAGCAGATAGCCGAGGTAAGCGCCGTAATAAACCAGGAACGCCGCGCCGTTCGCGCGCGAAATCTCATGCCGGTTGAGGAATACCGGCAGGCAGGCCACGGCCACCCCGATCATCACCGGAATGTCAAAGGTGAGTGCGGCTTGCGACACCTTGATTCCCGAGGGAGCAACAATCGAGCTCAAGCCGATCACACACAGGATGTTGAAGATGTTGCTTCCAACGACGTTGCCGACGGCGATGTCGCGTTCGCCGCGGACCGCGGCGACAATCGAGGTGGCGACTTCCGGAAGCGAAGTGCCCATGGCCACAATCGTCAGGCCGATGACCAACTCGGAGACCTCGAAGTGTCTGGCAATCGCGACCGCGCTGTCGACCAGCCACTTGGAACCCAGGACCAGCGCCCCAAGGCCGACGACAAGCAGCAGCACGTTCTTCCACCAGGCCGAAATTTCCTCCGGGGCTCCGAACTCGTCCTCATACTCGGCCTTGACCGCCGCGTTGGTTTCCCTGCGGCTCTGGCGGATCAGGAAGACCGTGTAGGAGATCACCCCTGCGGCCAGGAGCACGCCGTCGAGGCGGTTGATCACTCCATCGAGCGACATCAGCATGAGGATCAGGGACACCCCGATCATCACCGGCACGTCGAAGCGGATGAGTTTCTGGTTCACCACCAGGGGAATGATCAGCGCCGAGAGGCCGAGGATCACCAGCACGTTGAAAATGTTGCTGCCGACCACGTTGCCCAGTGCCAGATCCCCGTCACCGGCAAAGGCCGAGGCGACACTCACCGCGAGTTCCGGCGAACTGGTGCCGAAAGCCACCACCGTCAGACCGACCACCAGCGGCGAGAGGCCGAAGGAAAGGGCCAAACGCGCCGCGCCGCGCACCAGGAATTCAGCTCCTCCGACGAGAAGCACCAAACCGAGAATGAGGAATAGAATCGTCGTGACAGTCATGGGAAATCAGATGGGTCGGGATCAATGCCGGCGAGAGACTTCACAGAGCCATGGGGATTGCCAAATGGAATCTTCACCGAACTTTCCACCCGTCACTTGCACAATGGGCGTTCCACCATAAGGTCCGCATGATGCCTCCTTGCAGTGACTCCAAATGCCGGCTCCGGCGCAGAATGATGGGATCTTCCCGTCCCGAGCCCATGTCCCCGGAAACCGCCGCAGCCCGTTTCCAACTGAGCACCGGCAGCTCCTTGGCCGAAGCCTCGGAACACCGTCCGCTCGTACTGGTCTTTCTGCGCCACTTCGGCTGCACCTTCACCCGCCAGATCCTGCGGGGGC